>JAYUYB010000344.1:0-4342 GCA_043752655.1 Chloroflexota bacterium | reverse complement strand
GATCGAGTATTACCGCGCCCGCTCCGTGCAGATCGTGTCTCGCCCTAGCCTGCCTGTGCAGGTAGATGGCGACGCCATCGGCGCTACCCCAATGAGCTTCGTGGTTGCGCCCGGCGCCCTCTACGCACTGCTCCCGCGCGAGCTGCCCGAGGATCTGATGCAGCAGCCGGTCGGCAGCGTGGCCCGCCCCCGCCGCACGCTCCCACGCCTCTTCGGCTGGCTCTCCGGCCGGTAAGGCAAGAGCCAAAGGGACAGGGGACAGGGAACAGGTGCACAGACCATCAGAACACGATAGCGGCCCTGTCCCTTCGCCTCTGCTCCCTGTTCCCTCGGTGAAGCGCTTCCGGTTGCACGCTGGCTGGCCTCTGCTGGCCTACCTGGCCCTTAGCCTCCTGCTTACCTGGCCGCTTGTCGCGCAGCTTGGGGTGCGCCTGCCTGGCCTTGGCGATGCCCTGCTCCAAACCTGGGTGCTGGCCTGGAACGCGCACATTCTGCGCACCGACCCGGCTGCGTACTGGCAGAGCCCGCTCTTTTACCCCTACCCCGACACTGCGGCCTACAACGATCAGCATCTGGTGCAGTCGCTTGTCGGCGCCCCGCTGATCTGGGCCACGGGCAACCCTGTGCTGGCCTATAACGTCCTCGTGCTGCTGAGCTTCGCCCTCACCGGCTGGGCCGTCTACCTGCTTGCCCTTGATCTCGCCGCCGAGGCGGCGCCGTCCGCCCCACCCGCAGCCCTCGCCTGGGGTGCCTTTGTCGCCGGCTGCGCCGTCACTTTCTCGGCGTATCGCATGGCGCATATCGAGCAGCTCAACCTGCTGCAGACAGCCTGGCTGATCTTTGCATTGTTTGCCCTGCGGCGTCTGTTGCGCCCCCTAGATGCCAGAGGTGGGCGCTGGCGCGACGCGCTGCTGCTCGGGCTCTGTGGCGGCCTTCAGGTGGCTACCGCTGTCTACTATGGCTTCTTCGCTGGCGCCGTCCTTAGCGCCTACGTGCTGCTCTGGGCCGGATGGGCACTCTGGCGCCGCGTCCGCTTCGCCGCCCCGCTGCCCTGGGCCGTGTTGCCGCGCCTTGGCGTCGCCGGGCTGCTCGCCGCCCTGATCAGCGTGCCGCTGCTGCTGCCCTACCTCGGGCTCTATCGCACGCTTGGGATCGTGCGCTCGCCTGCCGAGCTGGAGAACTGGTCGGCGCCCCTGCGGGCCTACGTCTCCGTTCCCGCTACGAACTGGCTCTACGCTCCGCTTGGCGAGGCCGTCGTGGACTCCGGCGAGATGGTGCTGTTCCCCGGACTTGCGCTCACGGGGCTCGGCCTGCTCGCGCTGGGGATGGGTATCAACGACCGCAGGCGCGGCGTTGCGGGCATGGGCGACCG
Source organism: Chloroflexota bacterium (assembly GCA_043752655.1). Taxonomy (GTDB): domain Bacteria; phylum Chloroflexota; class Chloroflexia; order Chloroflexales; family Chloroflexaceae; genus OHK40. Next base: position 2,970 of record JAYUYB010000344.1, on the reverse strand, counting down.
ACTCTTTTTGGGGCTGCTCGCCGGGGCCGCCATGCTGCTCTCCTTCGGCACGGCCCTGCGCCTGGTGCGCTACGGCGAGCCGTTGCCCCTGCCGATGCCCTACCCGCTGCTCTACAGCTACGTCCCTGGCTTCGGCAGCCTGCGCGTGCCCGCCCGCTGGGGTTGGCTCGTTACGCTGGCGCTCGCCCTGCTGGCCGCCGTGAGCCTCGCCAGGCTGCTTGCCTGGCTCCGACCACCCTGGCGCCATCTGGCAGGAGCCGCTGCGGTCGGCCTGATCCTCATCGAGCAGGTGGCTTTCCCGCTGCCACTCAGCCAACCCGTGCTGGAAGCAGTGCCGCCCATCTACAGCTGGCTCGGCAGGCCGGCACAGGCCGACCTCACCACGGTGATCGAGCTGCCGGTGGGTGCCACGCCGCGCGGTGCGGAGCTTGAGCGCATCATCTGGCGCCACTTTTACAGCCTGGAGCACTGGAAGCGGCTGCCTATCGCCTACGGCGGCCTGATCCCGTTCGGCACCGTGGAGCTGCTGCGCCGCCTCCAGGCCCTGCCGGAGCCCGATGTGCTCGGCTACCTTCAGCTGGTTGGTGTGGACACGCTGATTATTCACCGCGACGAGTACGACCCTGCCGATCTCGCGCAGCTGCTCAGTGGCCTGGATGCGCTGCCCCAGCTGCGCCGCCGTGCGGAGGTGGGCGCCAGCCTGGTGTACACTCTGGCGCCAGAGCCGGGCGTTGTGCTGCCACCGGGTGCGCTCTTTGTCTCCAACGACGAGCGTATGCCCGGCCTGCCGGTGCTCGGCATGATCCGGCGCTGGGAGCGTGAGGGCCGCGCGCTGTACGGCCCTGGACGCCTGCGCTTCTACGGGCCGCTGGGTGCGCCCGGTGCCGGACAGGTCTACTCCTACGCTCTGCTAGCGGCGGGCGAGGCGCCGGCCACGCACGGCTACGCGCCCGCCGGGCTGCTGTGGGCGGGGCAGGGGCTGGCGCTCTACCAGCGCAACCCGGCCCTGCTGGTGAGCCTGAGCCTGGCCGAGCCTGTGGCGGGCCAGTTTCACCCGCGCTACCCGGCGGCGCTAGAGCTGCGCGCCACGCCTGAGGGCCTGCGTGTGGGCGACACGCTGGTGCGCTGGGCGGCTCCGCCCACGGCGCTGCACATCGAGCTTGATCTGGTGAGCCTTGGTGCGGGCACGCTCCAGGCGGGCGACAACCAGCTGGCGCTGCCGCCAGGGCGCAGTGTGGTGAGCCTGAGCCTGCCCGCCAATGCGCCGCTGCGGATCGAGGGTGGGGCGGGGGTAGCGGTGCAGCAGCTACGCGCCCTCGCCGTGCCTGCGGGTGCGCCAAGCATTGCGGCGCGGTCGGGGCTCGTGGCGCAGGCCGAGGCCAGCTATGCCGACAAGTTGCTCACGGTGGATGTGCGGGGTGCGGGCGCGCCGGGCGTGATGCTAGAGGTGCGCGGCGCAGCGGCCCGCGACGACCGCCCGGTGCTGCTGCTGGCGGGCGCCCAGCCGCTGCCCGCCGAGGGCGGCGAGCTACGCTTTGCGGTGCGCCCGCTGCGCCCGGAGGCGGCGTGGCTCACCGGCGGCGAGGCGCCCCAAGACGGGCGCTACATCGTTTATATCAAAGATCAGGCGAACCCCGACGGGCCGGGGCAGCCAGTGGCGAAGTTCAACCTGCGCGGCGGGCGCCTGGCCGATTTCGAGCCAGTGCCGCTGCCCGTAACGGCGGTGCCGTAGCTAGGGGACAGGGGACAGGGCCGCAGCACCAGAACAGCCTACAGCGGTAAGCACAGCACTTATGCCCCTTGGTTTTCCCAGCGATCCTTGCTCGGGTCGTGCCCTGGCTTCCCACTGTGGCGCTCTCTGTCCCCTGTCCCCTGTTCCCTGTTCCCTTGCTTACGAGAGGAGCGCAATGCGGCAGTTGCGAGTGATGCTGGTGGCAGCCCTGGCGCTGCTTATGGCGGCATGTGGCGGTGGCGCGGCGCCTGCGGCCACGCCGGGGCCTGCGGCTGCGGAGAGCGTGCGGGGCGAGCGCCTACCGGGGCGGCTGCTCTTCGTGCGGCAGGGCGTGATCTGGCTGTGGGAGGCCGACGCGGCGCGGCCGCTGCTGGGGGCAGGCGAGGCGGTGCAGCCTGCCTGGTCGCCCGAGGGTGAGCGGATCGCCTATATTGCCCGCTCGAACAGCTTCAGCGACCTCCTGCTGGCCGACCGCGATGGCGCGGCGCTTGTCCAGCTGACTACTAACGGCAGCGAGGCGCCGCCCAATAGTATCGAGCGGGTCTACGCGAGCCGCTGGGTCTTCTACCCGGCCTGGACGCCTCAGGGCGCGAGCATCGTGGTGGCGGCGCAGGCGCAGCCCCCCGCTGGCGACCCGCCCGCCGACGAGCCACTAGCCCTGGCGGTGGTGCCGACCGCTCCCGGCGAGCCGCTGCCGCTCTACAGCGATGGTGCAGCTGTGATCGGGCGCAGCGCCGTGAGCCCCGACGGGGTCGCGATCATCTTTGCCAGGATGGGCACAGGGCCTGAGGGGCGGCAGCAGCTTTTCCGCCTCGCCATGGCTAGCGGTGAGGCCGAGCCACTGCCTGGGGCGCCCACCCCGAGCTACGACCCGGCCTTCACGCCGGACGGCCGCTGGCTCGCCTTCGCCGCACGCGATGGCGCCGATACCGCTATCTTTGCGCTGCCCGCCGAGGGCGGCGCGCCGCAGCGCCTCACTGCGCAGGGCGCCGCCCGTGCGCCGGCCTTCTCGCCCGATGGCGCGCTGCTGGCCTGGTTGGCGGTGGCGCCAGGCGAGGCTGGCTTCGATCTGTGGGTGGCCGATCTGGCCCCAAGCGAGACGGGTGCGCTGAGCGTGAGTGCGCCGCGCCGCCTGACCACAGGCCTTGGGCTCGACGGCGACTCGGGGCTGAGCTGGGCGCCGTAGCGTTGGGATGCGCTGCCGGGACGGCGGCGCCCAGGCTTCGTTCAGGCCAGAA
>JAYUYB010000343.1:0-1609 GCA_043752655.1 Chloroflexota bacterium | reverse complement strand
GCTAGCAGGCAGGTCGTCAGGCGCTCGTGGAGCTCAGCGCGGCGGACGACGAGCCAGTCGTCGAACAGCTCGGGGAGGAGCTCGCCGCGGTACCGCTCCGCCGCGGCCAAGTTGGAAGTCGCGTCGCCGCGGGCCGCGAGCAGCGCGAAGGCCTCGACGTCGACCCACAGATCTGGGCCGGCCCGCAGGCTGATGCGATCGCCCTCACTGCGAAGCCAGCCCTCGCCGAGCGTTCGCCGCAGCCGGTAGAGCAAATCCGAGAGCGCGCGGCGTACCTGCTCCGGCGGGGCCGCAGGCCACAGGTGGTCGGCCAGGGCCTCGCGCGTGAAGGGCCGGCCAGGCTCCAGGGCGAGCAGTGCGAAAAGCGCCTGGAGCTTCGGGCCGGTCACGGGGAGCGCGTCGCCCGCACGCTCGACCCGCATCCCACCGAGCAGCCAGATGCGGCGAGAGGGCTGTAATCGCTCCACGTCTGTAACGGCCATCGCGACCCATTCTGTCAGCGCTGTATGTGGCGACCATTCGATTATAGGGCGCTCGCTCCGAGATCATAAGCACGGAGGGGGTGAGTTCCACGTCCCATACAGCCGCTGTGAGCGGCCGCCGACGAGGCGCACGGGTTCATGCGATCTACTGCATGAAGCCGGGAATGCTGAACCATCAGAGCGCGCATGCTCGCTTGCTGAACCCAGCGGCTACCCAGTCAGCCCCGCGTCTCGCGCCTTGACGGCCTGGGCGAGACGACGTAGGCTGATAGCACGAGATCGCCACACCTAACGAGAGCTCCTCCGATGTCGACCCCCCGCGAACCCCTCGACCGTGATCGACCACCGCCCGCCCCGCTCTGGGTGAAGGTATCAGGCGCGATTGTGCTCGCCCTGTTGCTGCTCGTCGTCGTGCTGCATGTGACCGGCAATAGCCCTGGCATCCATAGCGGAACGATGGCGCCGATGAATAACCGTGGGCAGCAGCCATGATGATGCCGTCCTGGCTGCGCAAGCTCGCCCTCGTCGTGCATATCACAGCATCGGTTGGCTGGACTGGCGCAGTGGCCGCGTTCCTGGCCCTCGCTATTGTCGGCCTGACGAGCCACGACGCGATTGTTGTAAGCGGTATGTACGTGGCGATGGACGTGGTCGCCGCGTATAGTATCGTCCCCATGAGCATCGCCGCACTGCTGACCGGGATCGTTCAGTCGCTGGGGACGAGCTGGGGGCTGTTTCGGCACTACTGGGTGCTGGCGAAGTTGCTGATCACCGCCGTCTCTACCGTGCTCCTGCTCTCGCATATGCGGGGCATCAGCTTCGTCGCAGCGATTGCGGGCCAGATGGCCCTGGGCAGTGGCGATCTGCGCGCGCTGCGGGTGCAACTCGCCATCGACGCCGGGGCCGCGCTTGGGGCGCTGCTCGTGACGACCCTGCTGTCGGTGTACAAACCGCGCGGTCTGACGCCCTACGGGTGGCGCAAGCAGCGCGCGGAGCGGACGGCGCCACAGGCCCTCGATTCGGCAGCCTCCTAGCACCGCGGCTGGCTACGGCCACAGGCGCGGCGCCGCAGGATCTGGGCGACGAGCAACTGCATGAGCAAGAGGAGCGCTGCGGCGCCGCTAAAG
>JAYUYB010000342.1:0-10349 GCA_043752655.1 Chloroflexota bacterium | reverse complement strand
GGCCGAACTCCTTGAGCAGCTTCACCGTCTCGCCCACCACGTAGCCGCCGCAGCCGCTGCCAGCGGGCGGGCCGCCCGACTCCAGCGTGTCCACCCCGGCGTAGCCGGTCATGATCACATCCTCGCGCGTGACATCCTCCATGTGGAAGTCTACCTGCTCGAGCACGTCGATCACGGTGGGCTGGAGCAGGCCCGTGAGCGGGAAAGTGCTATCGTGCTTGGGGTCGCAGCCGATCTGGAGCACCTTGGCGCCCTTCATGGCCATAGCGGCCGAGAGGTTCGCGCTGGTGGTGGATTTGCCGATGCCGCCTTTGCCGTAGACTGCGAGGATGAGTGACATTGTAAGACTCCTCTTTACATTGACAAGGAGACAAGGAGACAAGGAGACAAGGAGACATCCCACCTACTCCGCTAGGCGCTCCTGGTCTCCCGGTCTCCTTGTCTCCTTGTCTGGTGCCAGCGGCCGCCCGAACTCCTGCTCATACACATCGGACACGTACTCCAGGGCGCGGTAGACATACCCCGGCACCACGCGCTTTTCCATGCGGGCCTGGGCGTCGCGCACGTACACGAGGTTGCGCAGCAGCTTCATCTCGATCACGCCGCGGGCGAACTCCAGCCCCTTTGTGCCCTTGGTGCGCTGCATCCAGCCCACGAACTTGCGGATGGGCGCCGGGGGCCGGGGCCGAGGTCGGCGCAACATGCCCACGTAGGCCCGCACGCCCACGCGCCGGTTGCCGCCCTCGCTGCGCTGCCCGAGCTCCAGGTGCGGGCGCAGCAGCTCGAACAGCTGCTGGCCACGCTCGGTGCGGATCAGCATCCACTGCCAGCGCTCGTCGGGCGGGAGCGGCGCCCCGAGGTAGCCGATCGTAAGGTCGGACAGGCCATTCTGGTAGTCGAAGCAGCTCAGGCAGGCGGCCGGGAAGACCCCGCGCTCGCCGCCGAGCTTCGAGACGTCCAGATCGACGAAGTTGATCTTCTCCACGTGGCCATCCTCGTGGCGCAGATGCACGCGGAAATCCTGCATAAACTCGTGGTGGACAACCGTCTCCGGCGACTTCGAGGCCACGCTGAGGAAGCGCATCAGGTCGGGGTAGGCGGTGTTGTCGGTGCAGGGGATACCGATCACGTAGAGCTGATCGATGCCCAGCTCTGCCTCCAGGACGCGCAGGGCGTGAACCTGGCAGCCCGTGCCGATGAAAGCGATCCGCTTGAGGCCGGCGGCGCGCACCTCGTCGATGATCTCCAGGCTTGGCGAGAGGCAAGGCTTGTTACCGGCGGAGGCGCGCACCTCGGCGGGCGTGCGGGCTAAGAAAGGCAGCGGCGCCCAGCGCGTGCCGGGGGCGGCCTTGGTGACGATCACCCCGTCTACGATGCCCTGCTCTAGCAGCAGCGCGCCAAGGCTGGTGACGATCCCGCTCCACTGGGCGTTGGGGTTGGGCTGACGCACGCGGGCGATGTGGATGGCGGAATGGATGCCGAACAGCAGTTCGTCGCCGTCGTGGCGGTTGCGGCCGTGCAGCCGCCGCTCGATCGCCTCGTGCTGGTTATCCACGAAGACGCAGGAGCGAGCCATGGTGGGCCGCAGCTCGCCGCCGCACACGCCGCAGTCGCTGCAAAGCTTCGGGCGGCCCTTGAAGCGCTCGGCCTGGGAGAGCAAGGCGATCTCGTGGAGCGGTCGGACTGTCGTCATGATGTAGCTCGTGACAAGGAGACAAGGTGACAAGGTGACAAGGTGACAAGGTGACAAGGTGACATGTGTCGCTGCCGATAGGTGTCACCTTGTCGGCGCGAGCGCAGCAAGCGCACGGTCACCTTGCCATCGCTACGCTCCCATCTGCTCTTTGGCGGTGAGCAGCACGTCGGCGGAGATCTCGGCGATGCTATGCTCCTGGGCGTACTTCTCCACATTGCCGCGCACTTTGCCGCGCACAAAGAACGGCACCTTCTTGAGCATCGTCTCGGCGTCGGGAGTCCAGATGACCGGGAGACACGGAGACACGGAGACCGGGAGACCGGGAGACAAGGAGCGCTCATCGGCGCCGTCAGGTGTCTCCGTGTCTCCATGTCTCCGTGTCTCCGTGTCTCCGTGTCTCCGTGTCTCCGTGTCAACCTCCTCCAGCCCCGCGTCGCCGAACATGTCGATCAGGTGCTTCTCCATGCCCAGCGTGCAGGTTGTGTAGACCTCGTCGGCGATCACGTCGGCGCCGTCGAAGCCGAGGAAGGGCCGATAGGCGAGTAGGTGGTTCTCGATATGGGTGGGCGGCGCGATCACCATGCAGTTTAGGTCGTGGCGGCGGGCGGTGTGGCGCTCCATCTGGGTGCCGCAGACAAGCTCGGGGCGCAGCTCGGCGATGCGGGCGGCCACCTCCTGGAAGCTGTCGGTGGCGATGAACTGCTCGTCGCTTACGTAGCCCTGTAGCTGCTCGCGCACCCAGGGCGCCTCCTTCAGCAGGTAGGTGCCCGCGCCGGCCAGCGGCATGCCAAGCTCATCGGCAAGGAACTTCGCTATCCCTACGGTGTGGGTGGCGTCGCCGAAGACGAAGGCGCGCTTGCTGGAGAAGCTCTCCATGTCGGCGGTGCGGGCGAACCAGGGCACGTTCGAGGGGGCCGACATGCCATCCAGCGAGAAGGCCGTGAGCGGCGGGAGCTTCACACCGGGCACGCCGCGCTGCCCCGCGATCTCGCTGAGCGTTTCGGTAAGCGTGTTGAGCCAGCGCAGGGTGGGCTGCACGCCCATCGGGGCCTCGCGCAGGGCGGGCGTGCCGAACTGGGCCTCCAGGTAATCGGCGGCCCTGGCGCCAAGCTCGCGGTAGGGGGCGATGGTGAGCCAGGCGGCCGGGAGGCGGCGCATGTCGTCCACCGAGGCGCCCCAGGGGGCCACCACGTTGATCTGCACGCCGAGCGTGGCGAGCATGCGCCGCAGGGCGATCAGGTCGTGGCGGGCGTGGAAGCCAAGCGACGACGGGCCGATGATGTTGACGCTGGGCCGCTCGGTGAGGGGCTGGGGCCGGGCGTACTTCTTCACCAGCTCCGTGAAGAGCCCCTCGGAGGCGCCGGTCTCGGCCATGCGGTAGGGGTTCGCGTCGTAGACCAGCACATCGCAGGCGCACTTGGCCGACTCGGCGGCGACCTCCAGGTTCTCCTGGAGCAGAATCGTCGAGCAGGAGGCAACTACCACGATCAGCTCGGGCTTGCGGCTCGCCTCCACCTGGCGCAGCGTCTCGGGAAGGCGGATCGTGCCGCGCGCAAGGTCGGTGCCGCTCACGACGCTCGTGGTCATCGCGGGGAAGCCGGGCGTGCGCTCCAGCATGGTGAAGATCGCATTTACATAATCATCGCCCTGTGGGGCGTGAAAGACCGCGTGGACACCGCGCATCGAGTTCATCACGCGGCCGACACCGTGATGCGCAGTGCCCTCATACATCCAATAGGCTAGTCGCATTATTTGCTCCGTTCGCGGCTATCGGCTAGGGCCTACTGGTGCAGCGGAATCACCTCGCCAGGTGCCGACGGCATCAGGCCTGCGGTCCAGATCGGGTCGAGGCCGAGTGGGTCGAGCTTGGCGTGGCGGCGCATGGCCTTGGTGAAGAGGCCGACAAGCGTGTTGACGCCGGCCCAGCCGTGCATGGGGGCGAAGATAAACTCGGTGCCCCACTTGGCCACCACACCGCTCCCGATCAAGGGGTTGGCGGTGATGATATTGGAGATCACGAGGTCGGGCTGCTCCTCGGCGATCGAGCGCAGCTGGCGCTCGAAGTTGGCCTGCTCCACCAGGCGCACGCCCTGGAGGGCGGCGATCTCGCGGGCGTGGGTGCGGCGGTTGATGTAGGGCGTGGAGCATTCCAGCACCTCGGCCCCGGCGGCGCGCAGGAAGCGAGCGAGCGGCAGCTCCAGCAGGGTGTCGGCGGCGAAGAAGACCTTCTTGCCGCGCAGCAGCTCGGTGTGCTCTTTGATCCGCTCCCAGGCGGCGGCCTCGCGCTCGGAGAGGTCGGCCTTGATGCCGAACTCGGCGGCGAGATCCTCCCAGAAGGCGCGGCAGCCGTCGGGGCCGATCGGGAAGAGCGAGGTGAGCAGCGTACACTCGCGATCATTGAGCAGCTGCGTGCCGGTCTTAGGCAGGAACGGCTGAAGCGGGGCGATGATCGTGCCGGGGCCGATCGGCGGCAGCTCGCTGAACTTGTTGGCAGGCAGGAAGCCAGCCACGGGGATGCCGAGCCGGGCGGCCTCCATGGCGAAGTCGTCGGCGATCACGTCGTTGACGGAGCCGAGGAAGACCACGCGCTTGTCCTCGGGCGGGGCCACGGGGCAGAACGGGATCAGCGCCTGGAGCACCGAGTCCTCGCTCTGGGCGAAGGTGTAATCCAGGCCAGAGGCGGGCACAAACAGCACCGGCACCTCGGGCGTGCTCAGCGCGTCGGCCATGCCCTCGAACTCCACCTTCATGATCTCGGGGGTGCAAGAGGAGAGCAGGAAGATCACGGAGGGGTTATGCTCGCGCTTGATCTCGGCGATCTGCGCATCGATATTCGGCTGCGAGGAGCTGAGGTCGGCCTCCTCCAGCAGCGAGACGGCGAAGCGCGGGCGGGCGAAGATCATCACACCGAGCGTGTTCTGAAGCAGGTGGGCGCAGGTGTGGGTGCCGAGGATCAGGAAGAAGCTGTCCTGGATCTTCTGGTACAGCCAGCCGACGCTCACAAGGCCGCAAAACGAGTGGTAGAGGCCGTCCTCACGTATGAAGGGAAGCTTAGGAGGCATCGGGGATCTCCGTGGACAAACTCGTAGTGCGGACTGGGGACTACGCACAAGTATAGCACTTCACGAAACTAATTGATATATAAACAATATTGGTGCAATCACTGTGCGAGCAGCTAGGCCCAGTTCTGCGGCGTCAGGAAGCGCGCCATCTCGGCCTCGGGGCTGCTTGGCTCGGGCTGATACTGGAACTCCCAGCGGGCCAGCGGCGGGAGCGACATCAGGATCGCCTCGATGTTGCCGTCGGTCTGGAGTCCAAAGCGTGTGCCGCGATCATAGGCCAGGTTGAACTCCACGTAGCGGCCGCGGCGGTAGAGCTGCCAGGCGCGCTGGCGCTCGCCGTAGGGCGTGGCGAGGCGGCGCTGCACCACGGGCAGGTAGGCGTCGATGATCGTCTGGGCGCCGGCGCTGATGAAGGCCAGGGCGCGCTCGAAGCCGTCTTCGCCCTCGGGCTGAAGGTTATCGAAAAAGATCCCGCCGATGCCGCGCATCTCCTTGCGATGCGGCAGGTAGAAATAGCGGTCGCACCAGTCCTTCACCGCCGGGTACTCCACCACGCCGTGCTGCTCCACATAGCGCTTGAGCGTCGTGTGAAAGTGCTGGGCGTCCTCGTCGAAGCCGTAGCTGGGGGTCATATCCATCCCACCGCCGAACCAGCGCTCGGGGCCGGCCTCGAAGTAGCGCAGGTTGGCGTGGAAGGTGGGGGCGAAGGGGTTGCGCGGGTGCAGCACCATGCTCACGCCGGTGGCGAAGTAGGGGTGGCCCTGGGTGGCGGGCTTCTCCTGATAGACGCTGGGCGGCACCTCGGCGCCGTGGACGGCGGAGACATTCACGCCGGCGCGCTCGAAGGTAGCGCCCTCGGTGAGCACGCGGGCCGTGCCGCCGCCGCCGCCGGGGCGATCCCAGGACGACGCGCTGAAGCTGCCGGGCGCCAGCCCCGCAAACGGCGCCCCCTCGTGCTCAACCTGCTCAAAGGCGGCGATCAGGGCGGCCTGGGCGTCGCGCATAGTGTCGTGGACAAGCTCGCGGGTATCGGTGGTTGTCATTGGTCAACCTGCTTTCGGGCTAGGGCATGTATTATCCGCAGATTGCGCAGATTTCCGGCCCATTTGCTGATCCGGCCAGGCAAGAGATAAGCCGGAAATCTGCGTAATCTGCGTAATCTGCGGACAAACATGCCCGGCGCTGGGACATCGGCAATTGACGGCGATTGGTTACGCGGCTACCATCAAGTCCATGAATAGTATCTGGGCGCGGCTGGCGGTGGTGAGCATCTTGCGGCACGAGTTTGCGGGCTACAACCTGGCCGTGTTCCGGCGCGATCTGCTGGCGGGCATCACGGTGGGTGCGGTGGCGCTGCCGCTGGCGCTGGCCTTCGGCGTGGCCTCGGGCGCCGACGCGGCGGCGGGCCTGGTGACAGCCATCCTGGCCGGGCTGATCATCGGCGGGCTGGGCGGCGCGGCCTACCAGATCTCCGGCCCCACCGGGGCCATGTCCGCGATCCTGATCGCCATTGCGGGGCAGTACGGGCTGGCGGGCGTCTGGGTCGCCTGCGTGCTGGCGGGGCTCATGCTGGTGCTGCTCGGGCTGTTCCGCCTGGGGCGCTACATCCAGTTCATCCCCTCGCCAGTGATCACAGGCTTCACCGGCGGCATCGCGATCATCATCGCCGTGGGCCAGCTGGATAACGTGCTTGGCGTGAAGACCGCACCGGCCGAGAACGCCCTGGCCAAGCTCTGGGGCTACCTGAGCAGCCCGCCCACCCCGGACTGGCGCGCCGTGACCCTGGCCGCAATCGTGATCGCCACCATGCTCGTGCTGCCGCGCTTCCTCAAGGCCATCCCGGCCTCGCTGGTGGGCATCGTGCTGGCAAGCGTGATCGCCGCGCTGGCCGGCTGGCAGATCCCGCTGATCGGCGCGATCCCGCGCACCATCCTGCTCGATAGCCGCCTGACGCTGGCGACGATCCCGTGGGGCGATCTGGACGGGCTGCTGCTGCCAGCGGTCTCGATCGCGGCCCTCGGCGCCATCGAGAGCCTGCTCTGCGGCTCGGTGGGCGCCACAATGACGGGCAAGCCCTTTGACAGCAATCAGGAGCTGGTGGCCCAGGGGCTCGGCAACATGCTCGTGCCGTTCTTTGGCGGGGTGCCGGCCACGGCGGCGATCGCGCGCACCAGCGTGGCGATCAAGAGCGGCGCTGCCACACGGCTCACGAGCATCGTCCACGCGCTGGTGCTGCTGCTGAGCGCCCTGGCATTGGCACCGCTGATCGGGCGCATTCCCCTGGCGGCCCTGGGCGGGGTGCTGCTCGTCACCGCTTGGCGCATGAACGAGTGGGAGTCGATCCACTTCTACTGGCACACCCGGCTGGGCCACGCACTGGCCGCTATGTTCGTAACCATGCTGGCCACGGCGGCGCTCGATCTGACCCAGGCGATCATCATCGGCGTGACGATCTCGGCGATCATCTATATTCGCCAGTCGGCCCTGAGCACAGCGGTTGCCTCGGAGCCAGTCGACGAGGCGCGGCTCCAGGCCCAGGGCTATGATCTCCAGTCGCTCAGCCCGAGCACGCGGGTCTACTATCTTACAGGCCCGATCTTCTTCGGCAGCGTGCATACGGTGCTGGCGGCCTTCAAAGGGGCCGAGCACTACAGCACGTGGATTATCAGCATGCGCGGGGTGCCACTGATCGACTCGATGGGCGCCAAGGCGCTGCAGGAACTGGTGGATGAGCAGCACGCGCGCGGCGGGCTGGTGGCCTTCGCGGGCTTGCAGCCGGGAGTGCGCCATATGGCCGAGCGCACGGGCCTGGTGCGGCTGGTAGGCGCGGAGCGGATCTACTGGGGCGCTGCCGAGGCGATTGTGGCCCTGGGGGAGGGACGTCTGGACCACGAAGAGCGCAAAGCCGAACAGCCCCGTGTGTGAATCTCGTTCAGCACCCTTCGCGCTGTTCGCAAAGGTTCGCGCCGTTCGCGGTCCAGCGGGTTCGGTTCGCGCCGTTCGCGGTCCAGGCGGTTCGGTTCGCGCCGTTCGCGGTCCAGCGGTTTGTGGCCTGGACGCGCTCATGCCTGGAGCGCCTCGCTGAGGGCTGCTAGGGTCTGGGCGATGTTGGCGGGGGTGTGGGCGGCGCTCACGAAGCCGGCCTCGTACTGCGAGGGGGCCAGGTAGACGCCGCGCTCGCAGAGCGCCCAGAAGAGCCGCCCGTAGCGTGCGGGGTCGGCCCACTGCTTCGCCTCAGCCCAGCTCGTAACCTTCACCCCTGGCGCGTTAAGCAGGTAGAAGCCGAACATGGTGCCCACCTGGCCCACCTGGAGCGGCACGTCGAGCTGCTCGCCCAAGTGGCGGATGCCGTCGGCGAGCGTGTGGGCCTGGGTGGCGGCGGCGTCGAAGGGCGTAGCGCCGGGCTGGCCGCCGAAGGCTGTGCGCAGCGTGGCGAGGCCGGCGGCCATGGCGAGCGGGTTGCCGGAGAGCGTGCCAGCCTGGTACATGGGGCCAGCGGGCGCCACGAGCTGCATAATTTCGCGCCGGCCGGCGTAGGCGCCCACGGGCAGGCCGCCGCCGATCACCTTGCCAAGACAGGTGAGATCGGGCTCGATGCCCCAGAGACCCTGGGCGCCGCCGGGCGCCACTCGGAAGCCTGTCATCACCTCGTCCATGATCAGCAGGGCGCCATGGGCGCGGGCGATGGCGTGCAGGCCCTGGAGGAAGCCGGGCTCGGGCAGCACGAAGCCCATGTTGGCGGCGATCGGCTCGACGATCACGGCGGCGATCTGCTCGCCCTCGGCGGCGAAGATCGCGCGCACGGCCTCCAGGTCGTTGTACTCGGCGGTGAGCGTGTTGGCGATGGCGCCCTTCGTCACGCCGGGGCTGTCGGGCAGGCCGAGCGTGGCCACGCCGGAGCCAGCCTGCACAAGCAGCATGTCGGCGTGGCCGTGGTAGCAGCCAATGAACTTGAGGATCTTCTCGCGCCCAGTGTAGGCGCGCGCCAGGCGCAGGGCGCTCATGGTGGCCTCGGTGCCGGAGTTCACAAAGCGCACCTGCTCGATGCCTGGCATCAGGCTGATCACAAGCTCGGCCAGCTCGGTCTCCAACGCGGTGGGTGCGCCGAAGCTAGTGCCCTGCGCGGCCTGCGTGGCGATGGCGGCGACCACGGCGGGGTGGGCGTGGCCGAGCAGCAGCGGCCCCCAGGAGAGCACATAGTCGAGGTAGCTGTTGCCATCCTCGTCGGTGAGGCGTGCGCCCGCGCCCTGCTTAAAGAAGATCGGCGTGCCGCCCACGCCCCGGAAGGCGCGCACCGGCGAGTTGACGCCGCCGGGGATTACGGCTTGAGCTGCCGCGAACAGCTCCTGTGAACGGGTATAGCGCTTGCTCAAAATTTGCTCCGTTCTAGCGGAAGACAAGGAGACAAGGAGACAAGGAGACAAGGAGCGTTTGACGGCGGCAACGGGTCGTTTCTCAGTCTCCTGTCTCCCGGTCTCCTTGTCTCCTTGCCACCGGCTGATACCCTTGCACAAACTCCACTAGCCGCCGCACGTTCTCCTCGGGGGTCTCGGTGAGAATACCGTGGCCGACGTTGAAGATATGGCCGGGGCGCCCGGCGGCACGCTCAAGAATCGCTCTGACGCGGCGCTCGATCTCGGGCCAGGGGCCGTGCAGCGCCATCGGGTCGAGGTTGCCCTGCACCGCGACATCGTGGCCATACTGCGCCCAGCCGTCGTCCAGGCGCACGCGCCAGTCGAGGCCCAGCACGTCGGCGCCCGTCTCGCGCAGCAGCGGCAGCATGCCGTTCATGTCGGTGCCAAAGTAGACCACCGGTGGGACGGTGGACGGTGAACGGTGGACGGTGGCAAAAGCAGCGTGAAACTGTGTGATCACCCGCTGCGTGTGGGGCAGCACATACTCGACGTAGTCGTCTGGGGCGAGGGCGCCGGCCCAGGAGTCGAAGATCTGCACCACGTCGGCGCCGGCCTCCACCTGGGCCACCAGGTAGCTCACCACCAGCTCGGTGAGCTTGCCCATCAGCGCGTGCCAGCTCTGGGGGTCGCCGTACATCAGGGCCTTGGTGCGGCGATACTCCTTGCTGCCGCCGCCCTCGATGGCGTAGCTGGCGAGCGTGAAGGGCGCGCCGCTAAAGCCGTAGAGCGCGGTGTCGGCGGGCAGGGCGCGGCGCACCAGGCGCAGGGCCTCCAGGGTGTAGCCCGACGTGTCTTGTACGTCGTAGGCGTGGAGGTTGGCGATGTCGGCGGCGCTGCGGATGGGGTTGTGGATCACCGGGCCCTCGCCCTTCTCGAAGGTGAGGCGCAGGCCCATGCCCTCCAGGGGGGGCAGGATGTCGGCGAAGATGATCGCGGCGTCCATGCCGAAGGCCTCGATCGGCTGGAGCGTGATCTCGGCGGCCACCTCGGGCCGCTTCACCATCTGGAGAAAGCCGTGGCGCTCGCGCACGGCGCGGTAGACCGACATATAGCGACCTGCCTGGCGCATCAGCCAGATCGGCGTGCGATCCGTTTGCTCTCGTCTACAAGCCTGAAGAATTCTGTTGGTCATCCGCCCCTCTTTTGGAAGACAAGGAGACAAGGAGACAAGGAGAC
>JAYUYB010000341.1:0-1612 GCA_043752655.1 Chloroflexota bacterium | reverse complement strand
GCGAGCGATTCTCCCTGTCTCCTTGTCTCACTCAGGCCAGGAATTTGTAGCCGAAACCGTGGACAGTGAGGATATGTTTGGGGTGACGCACGTGGAGCTCGATCTTCTGGCGCAGCCAGGCCACATGCACATCCACCGTGCGGGTGGAAACAAGCGTATTGTAGCCCCAGACCTCGTTCAGCAGCTCGTCACGGGAGAGCGTGTCGCCGCGATGCTCGATGAAATAGCGCAGCAGCCGAAACTCGAGCGCCGAGAGATCGATCTGCGCCCCGTCGCGCAGCACCTCGGCGCGCCGAAAGTCTACCCGCACCGTGCCAAACTGGAAGGCGTCGCCGTCTAGCGTGAGCGACTCGCCGGGCGCACGGCGCAGCAGCGCCTCTACGCGGGCGAGCAGTTCGAGCATCTCGAAGGGCTTGCTCAGATAGTCGTCGGCGCCCAGCTTAAGGCCGATCACTTTGTCGACCAGCTGGCCGCGCGCGGTGAGCATAATCACCGGGGTCTGATTGCGGCGCTGACGCAGATCGCGGCAGACATCGAGGCCGCTGCGGTTGGGCAGCATCACGTCGAGGATGATCAGATCATAGGCCTCGTCGAGGGCGCGCTTTAGGCCGCTATCACCGTCGCCCGCCGTCTCCACCGCGTAGCCCTCGCTGCGCAGCCGATCAGTGAGCGTCAACACCAGGCCGGGCTCGTCTTCCACCAGAAGGATGCGCTTATGCATAGCTGCTCGTAATGATAGGGGGCGGCTCAAAGGATACTACGCGTAGTGCGGCTCACTCTCCCTGGAGCCTGCGCTCTGCTCTTGGTAGCCAGCAGCCAGCGGGAGATGCAGCGTGAAGCGCGTGCCGTCACCGGGGCCGCTCTCGACGCTCACGCGGCCACCGTGGGCCTGCACGGCGTGGCGCACGAGGCTGAGGCCAAGCCCGCTGCCGTGGGCCTGAGTGGCGCGAGCTACACGGCCACGATAGAACGGCTCGAAGAGGTGCGGCAGATCGGCCGGCTCGATGCCGGGGCCGTTGTCGCGCACGCTGATCTGAAGCCCGGCGCCCCGCTCGCTCTGGGCCACCCTGGCCTCGACCCCGATCCAGCCATCCGCGCCACCGTACTTCATGGCGTTGCCGATCAGGTTCTGGAGCGAGCGGCGCAGCGCCACGCCGTCCGCGTTCACTGGGGGGAGATCGGGCGCCGCTGTAAGCTCCACGTTGTAGCCGCCCGCGCGGATCTGAGGCTGTAAGCTCTGGATGGTACTCTCCAAAAGCGAGATCAGATCGGTGAGCTGGATGTCGTAGCGCTCGCGGCCCGACTGGGCGCCCGCGAAGGCGAGCACCTGCTCGACCATGTCGGTGAGGCGACGACCCTCATTAGAGATCAGGGCACCGTACTGGCGCGCCTTGTGCGGATCGTGAACAACCCCATCGGCCAGGTTCTCGCCGGCGGAGCAGATCACAGCCAGGGGAGTGCGCAGCTCGTGGGAGACTGCCGAGGCGAAGTCGATCTGCTGCTGGGCGAGGCGTTGGGCGCGTCGGGTTGAGATTAGGAGCATGGCCATGCTGCCGCCGAGCAGCAGCAGCGTGCCGAAGCTGATCAGCAGGTTGCGCGTGCGCAGGCCGCC
>JAYUYB010000340.1:0-10373 GCA_043752655.1 Chloroflexota bacterium | reverse complement strand
TAACGCAGCAGCGTTGCCGCTCTCGATGCGGGGGTCGCCGTCGATGCGAATGTGCACCCCCTCGGCCAACGAGACGGGCGCCGGCGTGTACATGCCTGCATAGAGCCGGTGGAAATCTTCTTCGCTGGTCAGCTCGCTGACGGCATCGACGGCAAGGGCGGCAAGAGCGGCGGGCGCACCGAGCGCTGCGCGGTCCCATGGCACGCAGACCCGAAAGGCCGGATCTGCGTCATCTGCGTCATCTGCGGATAAGTGTGGCTACTGCGCTGCGATGGCCGTCCCGCGCCCGCGCAGCACATACTTCTGGATCTTGCCTGTGGCCGTCTTAGGCAGCTCGACTACAATCGAGAACCACTGCGGCACCTTGAAGTGGGCCATGTTGGCGCGGGCGTACTGGCGTAGCTCCTCGGGCGTAGCCTCGCCCCCCGCCCGCAGCACCACAAAGGCGTGCGGCGCCTCGCCCCACTTCTCGTGCGGCATGCCCACCACGGCCACCTCCTGCACCGCTGGGTGGCGCAGCAGGATGCCCTCCACCTCTACCGAGGAGATGTTCTCGCCGCCGCTGATGATCACGTCCTTAATGCGGTCGCGGATCTCGGCGTAGCCGTCCGGGTGAACCACAGCCGCGTCGCCGCTGTGGAACCAGCCGTCGCGGATAGCGCGGGCGGTAGCCTCGGGGTCGTTGTAGTAGCCCTGCATCACCACATTGCCGCGCACCACGATCTCGCCGAGGGTCTGCCCGTCGCGGGGCACCTCGTTGCCCGCGTCGTCCACCACACGCAGCTCGCCAGAGGTGATCAGCTCCACGCCCTGCCGCGCCTTCACGATCGCGCGCTCCTGTGGGCTCAGGCCCTTATGCTCGGGGCGCTCCTCGCAGATCGTGATGAAGGGCGAGGTCTCGGTAAGGCCGTAGACATGCGTCAGCTCCCAGCCCAGCTCGCCCTCGATCTTCTCGATCGTGGCGGCGGCGGGCGGCGCGCCGGCGGTGAACAGGCGCACGCCGGGGCGGGCCTTGCGGCGCAGCTCGTCTGGGGCGCTGGCGATGCCGATCAGCACTGTGGGCGCGGCGCAGAACATGGTGACAGACTCGCGCTCCATCAGCTCGAAGATCTCTGGCGGAGCCACCTTGCGCAGGCAGATGTGTGTTCCCCCGCACGCCGTCATGATCCAGACGAAGGTCCAGCCGTTGGCGTGGAACATCGGCAGCGTCCAGAGGTAGCGATCCTGCGGCCCGAGCGGGTAGTGGGCCAGGGTGCCCACCACATTCATGTAGGCGTTGCGATGGGTGATCATCACGCCTTTGGGGCGGGCCGTGGTGCCACTGGTATAGTTAATCGAGAGCAGGTCGCGCTCGCCGATCTCGGGCTGCACGAAGCTCGGCGCGGCATCGGCCAGGGCGGCCTCGTAGTCCAGCCAGCCGTCACGAGCGCCCTCCAGGGCTACGAAATGCTCCACGTTGGGCAGCTGCTCGCGGATGCTGTCCACGGCCTCCAGGTAGTCGCTGTGGGCACAGACAACCCGAGCGCCGCTGTGGTTAATGATGTAGGCGAAGTCTTCGGCAGTGAGGCGGTAGTTGATCGGCACCACCACGGCGCCAATCTGCGGCACGGCGTAGAACGACTCGAGCTGGGCGTGGGTGTTCGGCGCGATGTAGGCCACGCGGTCGCCCTGGCTCACGCCAAGGGCCTGAAGCGCGGACGACCAGCGGTCGCAGCGGTCGAAAAACTGGCTGTAGCTCAGGCGCAGCTCGCCATCCACAACAGCCTCGCGGTCGGCATACAGTCGCCGCGCACGGCGCGCGAACTCCAGCGGTGTGAGCGGGGTCTCCAATCTTGGCCTCCTTGCCAGGGCTTGCAGCGTGCCTGAGGGTGCGTACACGGGTATTGGGATAGTATACGGGAAATCTCAACGAGCCGCAGCCCAGCATATGCTATCCTTGGCCATCCAGCTAGCCAAGGAGCCACCCCATGAGCGATGAGCGTGTGTCACGCCTGCCGCTGCCGGCAGAGTCCGAGCTGCCGCCCGACATCCAGGAGCTGTTCGCGGCGAACAGGGCGAAGCCCGGCTTCGTGCCCAATGTGTTCCGGGCCATGAGCCTGCGCCCCGCCGTGCTGCGCGGCTTCATCGCGCTCTACGATGCCCTGATGGCCGAGGCGGGCGGCTTGAGCAAGGCCGAGCGCGAGATGATCGCCGTGGCCGTCTCGGCCCAAAACCACTGCCACTACTGCCTGGTCTCCCACGGCGCCGTGCTGCGCATCCGTGCGAAGGATGCGCACCTCGCCGACACGGTGGCCGCCAACTATCGCGCCGCCGACCTGCTGCCCCGCCAGCACGCCATGCTCGACTACGCCGTGAAGGTGACGCGCGCCTCCGCCAAGATCGGCGACGCCGACCACGCCGCCCTGCGCGCGCACGGCTTCAGCGACGAGGATATCTTCGACATCACGCAGATCGCCGCCTTCTTCAACTATAGCAACCGCGCCGCCTCCGCCCTGGGCATGCGCCCCAACGAGGAGTTCTACACAATGGCGCGCTGACACGGTGACACGGTGACTAGCGCTTGCTGCGCGCGCTGACACGGTGACAGGGTGACACCTATCGGTGCCGATAGGTGTCACCCTGTCACCCTATCACCCTGTCATCTGGTCATCTGGTCACTCGGTCGCCTCAGCCCGGTCAAGCAGCTGATCCTCAAACGACTCGGGGTCCTCCAGCGGCTCCAGGTGCGTAAAGACCGTGCTGCCTGGCAGCGCCGTGCGCACCTCCGCCTCGATCTGCTCCAGCAGCGTATGGCCCTCCCGCACCGTCCAGCTGCCGGGCACAAGGATATGCACCGAGACAAAGCGGCGCGACGCGGCCTGGCGTGTGCGCAGGGCATGGTACGTCACACCCTCGCGCTCGACGTAGCCCGCCAGGATCGCCACCACTTTGGCCCGCTCGTCGGCTGGCAGCGCCGTGTCGAGCAGCCCGAGCGCCGAGCGCTGGATGATGCGCACCCCAGACCAGATGATATTGGCCGCCACGATCAGCGCGATAATCGGGTCGAGCCGCTGCCAGCCTGTGAGCGCCACGGCGGCCACACCAAGCACCACGCCCACCGAGGTCCAGACGTCAGTCATCAGGTGGTGCGCGTCGGCCTCCAGCGTGATCGAGCGATAGTGGCGACCGGCCTGCATCAGCACGCGCGCCACAACCAGGTTGATCCCCGAGGCGGCCACCGAGATCGCCAGGCCAAGCCAGGCCTGCTCGATCGGCTGCGGGTCGAAGAGCCGCCCAAACGAGACGTAGGCGATGCTGGCGGCCGCGAGCAGGATCAGCGCGCCCTCCACACCGCTGGAGAAGTACTCGGCCTTGTCGTGGCCGTAGGCGTGGTCGTCGTCGGGCGGGCGCGCCGCCACGCTCAGGACGACTAGCGCCACCACCGCCGCCACCAGATTCACCACCGATTCCAGAGCATCGGAGAGCAGACCCACCGAGCCGGTGAGCAGGTAGGCGCCCGCCTTCAGCCCGATCGTGGCCAGTGCTGCCCCGATCGAGAGCCATGCGAAGCGCGTCAGCGATGCGCGCTGGGATAGATGATGCATCCGCAGATTACGCAGATTATGCAGATTATGCATCCAGCCTGGCTGGCCTATCTGCGTAATCTGCGTAATCTGCGGATAAAATCTAGAGCGCCTCGACGGCCAGGGCCACGGCCTCGCCGCCGCCCAGGCAGAGCGAGGCGATGCCGCGCCGCCCGCCGCGCTGCCGCAGGGCGTGGATCAGCGTCACCAGCACGCGCGCACCGCTCGCCCCGATCGGGTGGCCCAGGGCGATCGCGCCGCCATTCACGTTCACCCGGTCGGGGTCCAGCCCCGCAGCGCGAATATTGGCGATCACCTGGGCTGCGAAGGCCTCGTTCAGCTCGAACAGGTCATAGTCGTCGGTCGTCGTGCCGGCCCGCTCCATCAGCCGGGCCATAGCGAACGGCGGCGCCGTGAACAGCTCCAGCGGCGCCACCGCCGCCTGGGCCGCGTGCTCCACCCGCGTCAGCGGCGCCAGCCCCAGCTGCGCGGCCCGCTCGGCGCTCATCAGCAGCAGGGCCGCCGCGCCGTCGGTGATGCCGGGGGCGTTGCCTGCTGTCACGCTGCCCTCCGGGTCGAACGCTGGCCGCAGCTTGCCGAGCAGCTTCAGGCTCGTGTCGCGGCGCGGCCCCTCGTCGGCATCCACCGTGATACTGGTGCCCTTCGGGCCGGGCACTGTCACCGGGGCGATCTCAGCTGCGAAGTGGCCAGCGTCGGCGGCGGCCACGGCCCGCTCGTGCGACTGCAGCGCGTACTGATCCTGCTGCGCACGGCTCACGCGCTGGGTCCGTGCGATCCACTCGGCGCTGTGGCCCATGTGGTGGCCCTCAAACGCGCACCAGAGCCCGTCGTGGATCAGGGCGTCCACCAGCTCGCCGTTGCCAAGCCGGTAGCCGTGGCGCGCGCCCGGCAGCAGGTACGGCGCGCCGCTCATCTGCTCCATGCCACCCGCCACAATCACCTCAGCCTCGCCGCTGCGGATCAGCGCCGCGCCCAGCATCACCGCCTTCAGCCCGCTCCCGCAGACCTTGTTGATCGTCAGCGCCCCTACGCTTGGCGGCAGCCCGCCCTGCATCGCCGCCTGACGCGCCGGGGCCTGGCCGAGGCCCGCGCTCACCACATTGCCCAGAATACACTCGTCCACGCTGGCCGGGTCGATCCCCGCCCGCTCCACCACCGCGCGCACCGCGGCCGCACCCAGCGCAGTGGCGCTGAGGCCCGCAAAAGCCCCGTTAAACTTACCAATCGGCGTGCGCGCCGCCGCAACAATCACCACATCTCGCATTCTGTCCTCCGCGACTTTGGATTTTGGATTGCCGCATCAGGTTGCGGAATAAGCATCAATTGAGCAGCTCAAGCAGCCCTTCGATCACATAGGTAGGCTGCGCGGGTGCGGCGGGCAGATCGGCGCGCGTGCTGTCGCCCGTAAGCACAAGCGCCGTGGCCATACCTGCGCCAGCGCCCATGGCGATATCGGTCATCAGGCGGTCGCCAACCATGATACAGCGCTCCGGCGGCAGCCCGAGCATGGCGCTCACGGCGCGGGCCATAATCGGCGAGGGCTTGCCGACATTCACCTCGCAGCGCGTGTTGGTGCAGGCCTCGATCGCGGCGATAATCGCGGCCGCATCCGGCTCACCGCCACCTGGCACGGGGCAGAAGCGGTCGGGGTTCGTGGCCACAAGACGCGCCCCGGCGCGGATCGCATCGAAGGCTACCTGAAGCTTATGGTAGGTAAACGTCCGATCAAACGAGGCGACGACGATCTGCACTTCGCCGGCCTGCTCGCTAAGCGGGAAGCCGGCCGCCTCAAGCTCGCCGATCAGCGGCGCCTCCCCGCACACAAACAGCGTGGCGCCTGGCGCGTGCTCCAGCAGCCACTGCACCAGCACATGCGAGGAGTTCACCACCTCTGCGAGATCGGCCTGCAGGCCCATGCCGCGCAGCTTCGTCACATACTGCTCGCGCGTCTTGGTGGGATTATTCGAGAGAAAGGCCACCTGGCGGCCCTCGGCCCGCAGCGCGGCCAGCAGCTCCGGCGCACCCGGTAGCAGCAGCTCGCCCAGGTAGATCGTACCGTCGAGGTCGAAGATATAGCCGTCGTAGCGTGGGATGCTCATCGCGCGCCTCTGCTTTTACAAGCTTCACCGTGCGATAGTATACCATTCGTGAGCGGACGTTCGGCTATCGGCTATCGGCTATTGCAGCTCAGATCTTCAGGTAGCGACCGATGACGTTGCGCAGCGCGGCGATGCTGATCGGCTTGCTCAGCAGCTCGGACACGCTTGTGGCAAGCGCCTCGATCTCCACCGAGCGGTCGGCGGTGATCAGCAAGAAGGGCACCGCCGAGCTGGCGCGCACAGCCCGCAGCAGCTCGACGCCCGTCATGCGGGGCATTTTTTGGTCGCTGAGGATCAGGTCAAAGGCCTCGCTCTGAAAGCGCGTCAGGCCGTCGAGGCCATCAACGGCCTCCACCACCTCCGCGCTGGGGGCGATGTGGCCGAGGGCGCGGGCAAAAAACCGACGCACGTCGGGCTCATCTTCTACAATCAGGATCCGCATAGCTAGCGTGTGCTCCATCAATGTGCGCGTATGGCTGGGATGTTAGGACTCAATACAACGGCCTGCACGAAGCTATTAGCGGTGCGGGCTTTCTTGGGGGCCGGGCCTATGGTATATTTGTGCTACCAGTTCCACGGATAGGAGCGCCCTATGTCTCTGCTACGAACCCGGCTTGGCGTTGTTACCAGCGGCTCTCTGAGCGAGGGGCTCACCGCTCGGCTCGAGGGGAGCGAGAGCGTCGAAGATATGCGCGTCGGCAAGTTCGTGGTGATCCAGGGCGAGAAGCACGAGTTCTTCTCCATGATCACTGATGTGGCGCTGGAAGCAACCAACCAGAAGGTCCTGATTGACCCGCCCAGCGGGGATGCGTTCATCCACGAAGTACTAGCAGGCACCTCCACCTACGGCACGCTCCAGCTAATGCCGCGCCTCATGTTGCCGCGTGATCTGAGCGAGCAGATGCTGCCGGTGAAGACCATCCCGCGCCACTTCTCGCCCGTCTACGAGGCCCAGGAGGATGATTTTACGCGCGTCTTTGGCAAAGCCGGCGACAGCTTCTTCGAGATCGGGCGCCCGCTCGACATGGACGTGCCGGTCTGCATCAATCTGGTGCGCCTAGTGGAGCGCTCCAACGGCATCTTCGGCAAGAGCGGCACTGGCAAAAGCTTCCTCACCCGCCTCCTCATCTGCGGCGCCATCCACGCGAACACCGCCAGCAACCTGATCTTCGACATGCACAGCGAGTACGGCTGGGAGACGCGCTCGGAGGGCGGCGGCTTTGTGAAGGGGCTGCGCCAGCTCTTTGGCAGCGAGGTTCTAGTGTACACCTTAGAGCGGCAAGCGGGGCGGCGCTCCCAACATGATGGCGAGATTATCATCGGGCTGGATCAGCTAGAGGTCGAGGATGTGACGCTGCTTGAGCAAGAGCTGAACCTGAGCAGCACCGCCACCGAGTCGTCGTACCTGCTCTACGACCGCTTCAAGCAGGGCTGGCTGCGCGCGCTGCTGGAGATGGACACCGACGCGGTGACGCAGTTTGCGGAGAGCAGTGGCGCCCACGCCGGGGCGATCAGCGCCCTGAAGCGCAAGCTGAGCCAGATCCGCCGCCTGAGCTTTGTGCAAGACGAGGCCGACTTCTCCTCGGTGGATCGGCTGATCGACGCGCTGGAGGCCGGGCGCCACGTGGTGCTGGAGTTCGGCACCAACAGCAACAGCCTGGCCTACATGCTGGTGGCCAACCTGGTGACGCGGCGCATCCACCGCCGCTGGATCGAGCGCACCGAGCGCTACCTACGCTCGAAAAACGAGGCCGACAAGCCGCGCCCGCTGATGATCACGATCGAGGAGGCGCACAAGTTCCTCAACCCGGCCACAGCCCGCCAGACGATCTTCGGCACGATCGCCCGCGAGCTGCGCAAGTACAGCGTGACGCTGCTGGTGGTCGATCAGCGCCCCTCGTCGATCGACCCCGAGGTGATGAGCCAGCTCGGCACGCGCATCACGGCGCTGCTCAACGACGACAAAGACATCGACGCGGTCTTCACAGGGGTGAGCGGCGCCGGCGGGCTGAAGGCGGTGCTGGCCGCCCTCGACAGCAAGCAGCAGGCGCTGGTGCTGGGCCACGCCGTGCCGATGCCGGTGGTGATCCGCACGCGCCCCTACGACGAGGCGCTCTACACGGCGGTGCAGCGGCGCGGGCCGCAGCGCGTCGCCGCGCTTACGCTTGTGCCCCGTGACGCCCAGGAAGAGATGGACGAGCTGTTTCCTGATTGAGGGTTGGGCACCTGCGCGGTGGGCGGCACCTGCGCGGTACGGCGGCACCTGCGCGGTGGGCGGTTTTGCAGGCGGGGCTTCGCCCCCCTGCCCCCCCCCCAGCAAAGGGGCCTCGCCTCTCTGCACACCCCAAAGCCGACAGCCGCCACGTCCGAGGGCGCGTGTCGCTACATGCCTCGCGCCGGGGTCGGGGAGGCTTTTTGGCAACGAACCAATCCCGCCGGGCCGCCGATCCGCCGATCCGTTTGGTACCACGAAGGCCGCGAAAGGCCGCTAAGGGTATGAAATCGAGCCACAGGGTGCGGGGCGGCAGCGCCTGCGGGCGATCCCTGCGCAAGGGCAGCCGGGGTGCGGGGCGGCAGCGCCTTTACAGCTGCGCCGCCGCCGCCGCGTCCAGCATCCAGGTTACGCTGCCTGCAAGCGGGCGCACAAGCTGGGCCGGGGTGGCGTGCGGGTCGTTGGGCCCGTGCAGGGTGGCGCGCACCTTGGCGGCCTTGTCGGCGCCCGCCACGAGGAAGAGCACGTGGGCAGCGCGGTTCAGCGCCGCCGCCGTGAGCGTCACACGGTCTGGCGGCGGTTTCGGTGCGTTGGCCACGGCCACGGCCAGGGCGCCGGGTGGGGCGTTAAGCTCGGGGTAGCCGGGGAAGAGCGAGGCCGTGTGTCCATCGGGGCCCATGCCGAGCAGCGCGATATCGATCTGCCCGCCGTGGGCCTCCAGCAGAGCAGCCACCTGCCGACTGTACAGCTCGGCGGCCCGCATCGGCTCGTAGTAGGTGGCTACCGGGTAGATCTGGAGCGACGGGATCGGCACATGGTCGAGCAATGTCTCACGGGCAAGGCGGTAGTTGCTGTCGGGGCTGTCGAAGGGCACCATGCGCTCATCGCACCAGATCACGCTCAGCTGCGCCCATGGCACGCGGCTGCGCAGCGGCTCGTCGCAGAGCAGCCGAAACACCCCTGGCGGCGTCGAGCCGCCCGAGAGCGCCAGCAGCAGCCGCCCGCGCTCGCGCCCGATCTGCTCTGCCAGCCTCGCAACCCACTCGGCGGCGGCGGACTGCAAAGCCTCCAGGCTAGGGTAGCTTTCCACTAGCGGCTCACGCTGCATGGCTTACTCCTTTCTGTCCACCGACCACCGCCCCCCCGACAAAGGTAGAACGTAGAGCGCAGAACGTGGCTAGGGGTGAGCGCCGTGCCCCAGGCCGTCTGGAGCGCGAACGGCGCGAACGGCGCGAACATCGGGAGCACGAAGGGCGCGTAGCCGGTTTCGCGGTGGTTCGCACCCCTTCGCGCCTTCGTGGTCCAAAGGGCCCGGGTGTCTCGGCAGATTTGGGGTGAACGGTCGTCCACCGTCCATCATCTACACACGGATACTCACCCCGGCGCCGCGCTCACCGAGCAGGCGCAGGGCCTCGTCGCGTGCGGCCTCGTAGGGCTCGGCGCGCATGTAGCTGCGGCAGGCGTTCCAGTAGCAGGCCAGCAGACTCAGCAGCGGCAGGCGCTCCTGCTCGGCGGGGCTGAGGTAGCCCGCGGCGCAGTAGCCCTCCAGTAGCCCGTCGCGCCAGGGCTGCGGGTAGCTTGGGCAGAGGCCGCGCGCCAGGTCGAGCAGGCCGTCGCCGCCCACCCAGCGCCCCGGCTCCACAATCGCCTCGACATGCACGTGGAGCCCGGCGGTGCAGCGCACGGCGCCCGGCCCAAAGGCCCCGTGGATCAGCACCGGCTGCGTGATCTCCAGGCGCGGGTCGGCGAGCAGGGCGGCCATAGCGGCGCGCTCAGATGCCCCAAAGATCAGAGCATCCACCGGGGGCGGCGCCAGCCGCAGATTAATCTCGCGCAGCACGGCGACCCAGCGCTGCTGGGGCCAGCGGCCCGCCGCGTTCGGGCGGCCGTAGCCGGGCGAGCTAATGCGGTGCATACGGCGCAGGGCTCGCCCAGCCTGGCGCCCCGCCCCGCGCAGCAGGTGCGGCTCGCCGAGCAGCGTGGCCGGCCCGCCAGGCACGAAGCTCTCCAGCGTGTAGGCGAACGGCACCATGCTGCGCGAGAGATCGCGCTGGATGATGCGTGGTGAGGGCAGGCTCTGGCCGCTCATCGTGCGGGTGAAGCAGACGTAGGCGGCCAGATCGTCCTCGGGCGAGACGCGCAGGATCAGATGCTCGCCCGGCAGCGAGAGCCGCACAAGCAGATGCTGCTCGGTCTGCGCGTGGAGCGCGCAGCTGGTGGGCCGCAGGTTCGCCGCGCGCACCACCAGCGCCGTGTAGTCGCCCAGCCGACCCAGCGCACGCCGCCAGGCATCGCTCATGCCCTCTGAGACGGGCGAGATGTAATGATTAAGCTGGGCGTAGCTCATTGTGGATAACCGGGTGACAAGGTGACAAGGTGCTATGTGTAGCTGCCGCTAGGTGTCACCTTGTCACCTGGTCAGCGCGCGCGCAGCAAGCGCACCTCACCCGGTCACGGATTAGCCTGCACATTCGGCAG
>JAYUYB010000339.1:0-4359 GCA_043752655.1 Chloroflexota bacterium | reverse complement strand
CGAGCATCCAACGGGCGTCCTCGGGGGTCACGAAATGAATGGTGCCACGTATCGGCCAGGTGCGCACGATCCGCGCCTCGGCCAGCGCCCGCTCCACGCTCCGCTCGGTGGCGCCCAGGGTGCGCAGGCCCACGGCCCAGAGCGCCCCAAGGTAATCCTGGGCCTGCACGGCCCCGAGCCGCCGCACCGTCTCGGCCGGGTCGTCGCTGTTGGGGCGGGCAACATGCTGGCTGATGAGTCGCTGCTGGCCGATACGCTCCTGGCTCATGGTCGCTCCTCCCGCGCTGCCTGGGGGGCGCCGCTCCCTTGCAGGATAGCAGGTCTAGCGGCTACAATCCGTCCGCAATATCGTCATTGGGACGCAGTTTTCCGCGTCTAGCCTGTCTCACCCTGGTGCGTTCCAGGGACGTTCTCTAGTGCCTGAGGCGAGCGAAGGAGCTCGCGCACCCGGGGGATGACCTCGCGCCCGTACAGCGCGATGCTGCGGAGCAGCACGTCGTGCGCGAGGGGGCCCGCGCTGTACTTCATGTCGAAGCGGGAAAGCCCGAGGGCCTGCGCGGTCGCCGCGATCTTGCGCGCCACCGTCTCCGGCGCCCCGACGTACAGCGAGCCCGTTTCGATCTCCCGCTCATACTCCGCGCGGCTGGTGGGGCCCCAGCCCCGCTCGGCGCCGATCCGGTTGCGCAGCTCCCGGTAGGCCGGCCACAGCTCCTCGCGGGCCTGCGCGTCCGTCTCGGCCACGTGGCCGTGCGAGTGGACTCCGACGGGCAGCGACAGCGCGCCGTGCTCTGCGAGCGCGCGGTGGTACAGCTCGACGTATGGGGCGAAGCGGCGCGGGTTGCCGCCGATGATCGCGAGCATCAGCGGCAGCCGGTAGGCCGCGGCGCGGAGCACCGACTCGGGGCTGCCGCCCACGCCGATCCAGGTTGTGAGTCTGCCGTGCTCGGTCGGCGGGAAGACGCGCTGCTCCACAAGCGGCGCGCGGGTCGTGCCGTGCCAGGTGACCATCGCGCCCGTTCGGTCGGCCTCCAGCAGGGCGGCGAACAGCGCCAGCTTCTCCTCGAACAGCGTCTCATATTGGTCAAGCTGGTAGCCGAAGAGGGGGAACGACTCGATAAACGAGCCGCGCCCGAGGATGAGCTCGGCCCGCCCGCTCGACACCGCGTTGAGCGTGGCGAAGCGCTGGAAGACCCGCACCGGGTCGTCCGAGCTGAGCACCGTCACGGCGGAGCCGAGCCGGATGCGCCTGGTCTGCCCGGCGATGGCGGCGAGCACCATCTCGGGCGAGGAGACGGCGAAATCGGCCCGGTGGTGTTCGCCGAGGCCGATGAAGTCGACCCCCACCTCGTCGGCGAGCACGGCCTCGGCGACGACATCGCGGATGACCTGGGCGTGGGGCACGGGCCGCCCATCGGCGGTGCGCGTCACGTCCCCAAAGGTGTCGAGCCCCAGTTCGAGCTGTTGGTCCATCGTGCGAAACCTTCCTCACCATACTGCTGCTTAACACTTGTAGCATCTGGCCGTGCCGTGAACAGCCCTGTTCACAGCAGCGTGAACACGGTTCCGTCCAGGGTCAGGGCAAGGAGCCGCGTGCCGACGCCACCACGCCGAGCGCTCGGGCGCACCCCATAGCCGATGTGGCCACCAATCAGGGTGAGCTCGGGCGTGAGCACCTCCCGTTGGTCTCATCACCCCGCCTTACTACAGCGCCGCCGCCAGCTCGTTGCGGCTGAGGATTACGGTACGCAGCTGCCCGCCCAGGTGCTCGTCGACAAGCGTGGCGAGATTGGCGAGGGCGGCCTCGAGTTGGCCTGGCTGGTGGCTGCCCAGGGTCTCGATCACCAGGAGCGCGTCGGTGGTTGCCGCAGTCAGCTTGGTGCGGTCGGCCTCGCGCCAGTTGAAGCAGCGGCAGATCGCTCCCGCCTCGTCGGCATAGATCACCTCGCCCGTCGGCGGCGGGTCGTCGGCCTCGGCGCCGATGGTGCGGAAGGGCTCGCCGCCCCCCGCGCGGGTTAGGGCTACATCGCCGACGATGGCTTGGAGATCCTCGCCGCCGCAGGGTAGCTGGTGGCGCAGCGAGACCGTGTTGTACAGGTCGACCAGCGGGCTGATCGCGCGCAGGCGTCCCGACTGGGCCGAGCGCAACAGGCTCTCGATCGACGAGCGGAACTTCGCGGGCTTGGCCCCGAAGCGAGCGTAGGCGGCGCGCCAGGGGGCGACGGCGGGGTGAGTCGCCATGTCCGCCCCGGCCAGCGCCGCCGCGCTCGCCGCGATCTGGGCTTCGAGCAATGCCGCCGCCTGCGCCCCCGAGCGGGTGTTGTCGACCCCGCGGGCGATCACGAGGCCGATCCGCGCCGTTGGGAAGAGCTCCCAGAAGGCGTCTGTCACCACGATCTGCATGGGCTCGCTCCTTGCTGCGCCTGGTCGCACCGGCATGCCTGTCGTGTCCACTCCGTTCGTCGGCGCTGCGGCCCGCCTCCACGGCCCTGTGAGAAAGTGGCCCGCCCCTTAACCGGGCATCAACGCCAGATACACCCCCACCGGATCCTGAACGGCCGCATACACGTACGCCCCATCGTTGCCCTGCGTTGCCGTGACGACCTTGCCGCCCTCCTCCTGGACGCGGCGGAGGCTTTCGGCCAGGTCGCCTACGGGCAGGTAGAGTATCCAGACCGGCGGCAGGCCAACGTTCGCGCTGCGTGCATGGCAGACCCCCGCCGCCGGGTTTCCATCGTCGCCGAGCATGGTGTAGTCGGCGTAGCGCTCGTCCCCGTCCTCCATCGCAACAGGCTGCACCGCCCACCCAATGACCTGCCGATAGAAGTCGCAGGTTGCGGAGGCGTCGGCGACCGTCAGGTCGAGCCAGGCGATGCGACCCACAGACGCCGCCCTGTCGCGGGGTGCGGCGCCATCGCTTGGGGGAATCGCCTCCACAGGAACGCTTGGGATGATCCCGAACGCTGCCCCATTGGGATCGCGCAGCACGGCCCACTGGCTCGTGCCATCGTCGGCTTTGGCATGCATCAGCACGCTCCCGCCCAGCGCGAGCGCACGCTGGACGCTGGCCGCCACGTCGGCGACCTGGATGTGCGGCATCCATTGGAGCGGAAGGTGCGCATATTCCTCGCTGCGTGCGCCCAGGCCGATGATCGGGATGCCCAGGTTATTCATCAGATCTTCCGCGCGCCAGAGCGGATTCGTACCGGTGCTAAGCACACGCGCGTAGAAGCGCATCTCGCGCTCGTGCTCGGGAACGGCGATATCGGCGCTGAAGACGGCGCCGACGCGTGGGACAGACAGGTCGCTCATGGTTTGACTCCTGGTTGGCATCACGTCGGTAAAGCGTCCCGCAGAGGGTGTGCGGTGCAGCGTAGCATACGTGCACGGCCACACGCCACCCGGAGCCGTCCAGCTTAGGGCTACATCAACGTTGGCGCTTGTGGCCCTCACCCCCGGCCCCTCTCCCTCAAGGGGAGCGGGGAGTCCGCATCAGAACGGGATCTACGCCCCCTCTCCCGCGCAGGGAGCGGGGGTTGGGGGGTGAGGGCCGGCGCGGCATTGGAACGTTGACGTAGCCCTAATCGCCAGCGACGTTTCGTTGACGTACAGACCCTCCTGCCGTATTGTAAGGAGCATCAGGAAGAACGATGCGAGCGCGCACACTCGGTCGCACGTAGCTCTGCCTGCTGAGGCGACAACGGGTGGTAGACGTGATATGACGCATGGCGCGGAGGTGGTATGGGCTTCGAGCGGATCCAGGGCCTGATCTCGGACCTACGTACAGCCGTGCTGCAGGGGCGCGGCGGTACGCTGCCAGCACTGCGGCAGGCAGCCGCGTCTCGGGCGGCTGCGCTCGGTGGGTATCATCTCTCGGCTAGAGACGCTCTGCCTGAGGCGCTCGCAGCCTACGTTGACACGGTGGCCCGCCACGCGTACCGCGTGACGGACGAGCAGGTCGCCGCGCTGTTGGCAGCGGGGTACGACGAGGATGCGGTCTTCGAGGTGACGGTGAGCACGGCATTGGGGGCGGGGCTGGCCCGCATCGAGCGGGGCCTGGCGGCCCTGGAGGGAGCGAATGATGCGGCTCAAACGACTGGAGCATAACCACCGGCTGCCTCAGCGGCTGCTGCTCGCCCTGATTACCTTGGTCAGCCGGGAGCGCGCCCCGGATGTGTTGCGCACCTTGCTCTACCGACCCGAGTTCTTCGGCACGCCGATGAACGCTGCCATCCACCACGCTCTACGAGGCCCCTCGCCCTGGACGATCGGCGAGCGTGAGCTGTTCGCCGCCTTCGTGTCGCGTCAGAACCAGTGCCACTTCTGAATGCGGGCCCACGGCGCGGTCGCGTCGCTTGAGCT
>JAYUYB010000338.1:0-10384 GCA_043752655.1 Chloroflexota bacterium | reverse complement strand
CGACCATGTGATCTTCACGGACGGACGGCGCGAGCCGTTCGATATCGTGATCGCCGCCACTGGCTACCGCATCAGCTTCCCCTTCTTTGACCCCGCCCTGATCGATTTCTCCAACGCGCTGCGCCTGCCGCTCTTCAAAAAGATGCTGCACGCCGACCACCCGCGCCTCTTTTTCATCGGACTCTTCCAGCCGCTCGGCTGCATCTGGCCCCTGGCCGACCACCAGGCCCGCCTCGCCGTGGCCGAGATCCTGGGCGCCTACAAACGCTCCGCCGATATGCGCGCGGCGATCCGCCACGAGCAGGCGCACCCGCACTTCCCCTTCGAGCCGACCCCGCGTCACGCCGTCGAGGTGGACTACCACCGCTTCCGCCGCGAGCTGCTGGCCGAGCTGGGGAACGGCGGGCAGGACGGTAGACGGTAGACGGTGGGCGGTCGTCAGTTGTTTAGTTCCGATTGCCCGCCACCGTCTACCGTCCTTCGTCCACCGTCAATTGCCCGCCACCGTCTACCGTCCACCGTCCACCGTCCACCGTCCAGCCCCCCGCCACCGGCAGCTCGATCGTAAAGCTTGAGCCGACGCCCAGGCTGCTCTCCACAGTGAGCGTGGCGTCCATGAGCCCGAGGATATGGCGGCTGATGGCGAGGCCCAGGCCGGCGCCGCCAACCCTGCGCCCCGGCGTCTCGACGCGCCGAAACTCCTGAAAGATCAGCTCCAGATGCTCGGGCGCGATGCCGATGCCCGTGTCGCTCACGCACAGGCCCACCCTGTCGCCTGTGTGCCAGGCCCGCACCGCCACCTGGCCGTGCTCGGTGAACTTGAGGGCGTTGCTCAAGAGGTTCGTCACCACCTGCTCCAGGCGCGCGGCGTTGGCCTGCACCAGGGGCAGCCCTGGCGGCACCTCGAACGCGAAGTCTAGGCCCCGCTCGGCGAGCTGCGGCCGCAGCTGGCCCACCACATTCGCCACGCTGCCCAGCAGATCCACCGGCTGAAGCTCGAGCCTGAGCTGGCCGGCCTCGGCGCGCGAGAAGTCTAGGATGTCGTTGATCAGGTGCAGCAGCGTAAGGCTGCTCTGCCGCATGTAGATCAGCGGCTCGCGCATGCGCTCCTCTGGCGCCCCGTAGACGCCCTTCTGCAACATGTCTACGTAGCCGATGATTGAGGTGAGCGGCGTGCGCAGCTCGTGGCTGACGCTGGCTAAAAACGCGGCCTTCAGCTGGTCGGCCTGGCGCGCCTCGTCGTAGAGCCGCGTGCGCACCACGGCATCCGTGATCAGCTCGCCCACCGTCTCGGCCACGCGCAGCAGTGCGGGGCTAGTGGGGCCGGGCGCGAGTAGCCCCAGGGCGAGCAGCCCAAGCGGCGCCCGCTGATGGTAGAGCGGCACCACCAGCAGCCGGTGGAGCGCTGCGGCCTCCAGCAGCTCGCGTAGCGGCGTAGCGAGGGCGTCGGGGTCGCTGAGATCGAGCATGCGGCTGCGCCCCTCGCGCAGCAGGCTCACCAGGGCCTCGCCCGTGGGGCCGCCGATCTGGAGCCCCTCGTAGCCAACGTGCCCGTCCTCGGCATGCACGTCGGCCACGATGCTGAGCCGCTGGCCGCCTGGTGCGAGCAGGCCCACCGCCACGCGCTCCCAGATGCCGGCGGCGGCGATGGCCCCGGTGACGGCCCGCAGCAGGCCCTCGGCGTCGGCGGCGCTGTTGGCGGCGCGGGCCACGCGCGTGATCAGGCTCAGCTCGGCCAGATGCTCGGCGCGCGACTGCTCCACGCGGGCGCGCTCGCTCACATCGCGCAGCAGCAGCAGGGCGCCGGCCACGGCCCCATTCGCCGCGAGCAAGGGGCGCATGCGCAGCTCCACCGTCTGCTCGCCCGCAGCGTCCAAAAAGCTCACGTGGTGCATGCCGGGGCGCGTCAGGCCGCCGAGCACAGGGCGCAGGGCGGCACCGAGCGGCGTGCCTACAAGCAGCGCGGCCAGGGGGCTACCGAGTGAGGAGCGTGGGCTGCTGCCGAGGAGTTGGGCGGCCACGGTGTTGATCTCGGCGACCTGATGCAGGCTATCGAGGACGATCATGCCATCGGGGAAGGCCGCGAGCGTCTCGCGGGCCACCATTGGGTTCAGGTCCAGCACCCGAAAGTGGATCGTAGCGTAGCAGGCGATCAGCCCCCCAATGAAGAGGAGCAGGGGTGTGGGGTCGTCGTCCCAGAGCTGGTAGAGGCCGGCCAGGAAGGCGAGGTTGCCGAAGGCGGGGAGCAAGGCGGCACCCAGCATCAGCCAGCCCTGGCGGCGCTCGGCGGGCCTAGCGCGCAGGGCGGTGCGCGTGAGCAGCACCACACCAGCCACAAAGCAGCTGTAGGCGTAGGCCGTGTGGGCCCAGAACAGCGGGCCGCGCCCGCTGCTGAGCCATATAAAGCCCGGGCGTAGATCTGGCTGCGGATTTGTGTACCAGAGGCCGTGGAAGCCATTGCTGATCGCGGCCACAAAGAAGAATAGGGCGGGCACAAAGAGCAGCGCCACAAGGCTTAGGCGGCGGCGCCACCAGTGGCCGGCATACGAGAGCGCCAGCAGCAGCCAGGCAGGCATGATCAGCGTGATACCGCCGAACTGGAGCAGCGACCAGAAGAGCGTGCCCTCGAAGCTCGGGGCGGCGGCGGCCATGGCCCGGCAGCCGCACCAGAAGGCGATCGCGCCCATCACCAGCGCGAGCGGGCGGCCACTACGGTAGTAGCGCATGCTCCAGGCGTACACGGCCAGCACCCCGGCGCTAGCCGCGAGCAAAAGGTAGAGCGCCACAAAGGGGATGAGTGCAGCCATAGGCGGTTCATGCCATTTTGGATTGCCGATTTTGGATTTTGGACTGCGTTGTTGGGGTTTGGATGCCTGGATGAACGTGGTGGTAAGTGCCAATTCCCAAGCTGTGGGCCAGCTCCGGCAGGGCGTTGCGCAGGGGAGCGTATAATAGCTTCCGGGAAGGCCTCCCTCCATGGCGAGGGCTCGTGGTCTACCACCTTCCCAGAAGCGTATCCTGAAAGCTCCCTCCATGCTTGCCCCGCTGATCGCCTCTATCGTGACGGCGCTGCTGCTCGCTGGCTACGCCCAGGACTGGCGGCGGCTGCGGGTGCGCCCGCGCCTTGCCGCGCCGGGGCCGCCGCCCGCCGCGCCCCCCCTGGTCTCCGTGCTGATCCCGGCGCGCAACGAGGAGCGCAGCATCGCCCGCTGTGTGGCCAGCGTGCTGGCCCAGCGCTACCCGCGCCTGGAGCTGCTGGTGCTCGACGACGGCTCCACCGACGGCACGGCGGCGGCTCTGGGCGCCTTCGCCGACGACCCGCGCCTGCGCGTGCTGCGCGGCGCGCCGCTGCCGCCCGGCTGGGTGGGCAAGTGCCACGCCTGCCAGCAGCTGGGTGGGGCAGCCGTGGGCGAGTGGCTACTCTTCCTGGATGCGGACACCGCCGCCGAGCCCGAGCTTGTGGCCGCCCTGCTTGCCCACGCTGCGCGGCGCGAGCTAGATCTGGTGACGATCTTTCCGTTCCTGGAGCTGGGCTCGTTCTGGGAGCGAGCGGTGCTACCGCCGTTCCTGGCCCTGATCTCGGCGCTGTTTCCCTTTGAGCGGCTAGAGCAGCCCGACGCGCGCCCCGAAGAGGTGCTGGCCAACGGCCAGTGCATCCTGGTGCGGCAGGCGGCCTACGCGGGCATCGGTGGCCACGGGGCGGTGCGGGCCGAGGTGCTAGAGGATGTGCGGCTGGCCCAGGCGATCCGTGCGGCCGGCTTCCGGGTGGGTGGAGGGGAAGGGCTGGCGTTCCTGCGGGTGCGCATGTACCGCAGCGGGCGCGAGGTGCTGGAGGGGCTCACCAAGAATGCGGCGGCGGGCTACCGGAGCGGCGGGGCGCGCTCGGGGCTGGCGGCTATGCGGCAGCTCGCCCTTGCGGTGGGGCCGCTCTGGCTGCTGGGGGCGGGCGGTGCGCTGCTGCTGGGCGGGGCGGGGGCGGGCGCCTGGGCGGTGTTGGGGCTCGGCGCGCTGGCATTCGGCGTCGGCCTGTCGCTCTGGGGGGCGATCTACCGCCAGCTCTACGGCCTCAGCCCGGCCCACGGCCTGCTCTGGCCGCTGGGGCTCCTGGCCTACCTGCTGATCGCCCTGCGCGGGATCTGGTTGGTGCGCAGCGGGCGCGGCGTGGTCTGGAAGGGGCGGACGTACCAGGGGTGACAGGGAGACACGGAGACACCTATCGGTGCCGATAGGTGTCTCCGTGTCACGAGCGCGCGCAGCAAGCGCATGTCACCGTGTCACCGTGTCACATCTACCCCTCGTCGTCCTCACGCGGCTTGCGGATCAGCTCGGGCTCGGCGGGCGCGGCCTCGGCGGGCTCCTCCTCGTCGGCGCGCATCTGAGTGAGCGAGATCAGCACCTGGTCGGCGTCGTTGAGGATCTTGTAGCCCTTGGCGGCGGGGATGTCGCTCACGGAGATGCTCTTGTCGATCTCGTCGAGCACGCTCACATCAACCTCGATATGCTGGGGCAGCTCGGCGGGCAGGGCCGACACCAGCACCGAGTTGAGCACATGGTTGATCATGGCGTCGCCGCGCGCCACGATCGGCGACTCGCCGATGGTGATCACGGGCACCTCGATCTGGATGGCGACCTTCAGGTCCACGGCCTTGAAGTCGATATGGATGATGTGGCGCTTGATCGGGTGGCGCTGCACGGCCTGCACAAACACCGCCAGCTGCTTGCCGGCGACGTCCAGGTCGACCAGGGCGGTCTTCCCTAGCTTGCGGTAGACGACATTAAAGGGCCGCTCCGCGACGGTGATCGAGGTGGGCTCGAAGCCCTTGCCGTAGACAGTGGCGGGGATGAGCCCCTGGGTACGTAGGTGCTTGACCTTCTTGCCGAAGATCTCGCGGACGGTGGCGTCGATCGTGTTGGTAGCCATTGGTGGCTGTTCCTCATCTTGCGCGCGCTCTGGGCCCGCACAATACTCCCACAGCGGCAAAACAGTGGCCGGCGACACTCGCCGACCACTGATGCGGGAGTATAGCACAGCTCTGGCCTACGCTCAACTTGTAGGGGTGCGCGCCAGCTCCAAGGTGAGGCCCGCCTGCTCGAAGATCGTGCGGGCCTGGTGGAGCAGCTCGTGGCCGCGGGCCCGGTTGCCGTGGCGCTGCTCGTGGGCGGCCCAGGCGCGCAGGGTGCGTGCGCGCTCGCCGTTGGCGCCGCTTGCCTCGAACAGCCGGGCGCTCTCCTCGAAGCAGGGGGCCGCGCCGAGCGGGGCGCTCATCTCGCTGATCGCCGCGCCCAGGGCGCGCCATGCCGCCGCCACCTCGCGCGGCCCCTCGTGGGAGCGCGCCAGCTCCAAGGCCTGCTGGGCCGCCTCGACCGCCTCGGTGACGCGCTCCTGCCTGAGGCAGGCATAGGACAAAGCGTAGTAGTACTCGGAAAACACGGGCATACGGCTCAGCTCGCTCAGCTCGATCCCACGCCGTACAGTCTCCTCGGCGGCCTGATACTCGCCCAGGCCGTTGTAGGTGATGCCCAGATTGCTCAGAATGAAGATGTCCATCACACGGGAGCCGATCTTGCTGCTCACCAGCTGGGCCTCCTGGAGGTAGCTCAGGCCGGCGGCAAAGTCGCCGCGCAGATTGGCCGTGCTGCCAAGGTTGTTGAGCTGGGTGATCACCTCTGCCAGATTGCCGGCGCCCTGGTGATAGCGCAGCGCCTCGTGCTGATAGAACGAGGCGCGCTCGGCGTCGCCGAGCATGTCGTAGATCACGCCGAGCAGCCCGGTCCAGCGCGCGGCGGTGGCGGGCTCGTCGGCCTGGGCGAGCAGGGCGATGGCGCGCTCGCCAATGGCGTGGGCCGCCTGCAGATTGTTCAGGCGCAGCTCGGCCCAGGCGAGGTGGAACAGGCCGAGGGCGAGCTCTCTGGTGGCCCCGACGGACTCTGCGAGGGCTACAGAGCGCAGGGCGCTCTGCTTGGAGCTCAGGTACTCAAGGTTGTGATCCTGCACAAAGGCGAGCCCGTTCCAGCCGCGCGCGGCGGCCACCGGATCGCCCGCAGCGGCGGCGAGCTCGGCCATGCGGCTGTAGCTGGCTGCGGCGTCGCTGAGGCGCGCGGCCCAGAGCTGCACCTCGCCGATGCCCTCGTAGCAAGCGATCCGCTCTGCTGCGGCCTCGGCGGGCAGCAGCTCCAGGGCCGTGCGATACTCCTGTAGTGCCGGCTCCAAGGCGTAGGTCTCACGGGCGTGATTGCCGGCGCGCAGATACCACTCGGCGGCCTGCTGGGGCTGCTCGGCGCGCTCGTAATGCTCGGCGATCAGGGCGGCGAAGGCCCCGGCGCGCTCGCCACTGTGGGCGTGCAGCCACTCGGCCACGCGCTGGTGGTAGCGGGCGCGCTGTACGGGCGGCACCTGCTCGTAGGCTATCTCGTGCAGCAGCTCGTGGCGGAAGGCGTACTCGTGCTGGCCCACAAAGCGTGACTCGGCGCGGGGAATGATCAGCTCTTGCTGCTCCAGGCTGGCAAGCAGGCTCGCGCCCTGCGGCGCGGCGGCAAGCGTGCTCGGCGCGCGGGTGGCCCCATCGAGCTGCAAGGCGGCCTCGGCCCAGAAGAAGCGCCCAACAACTGCGGCGCGCATCACGAACTCGCGCTCCGCCGGGGTAAGGGCCTGCACACGCGCACGCAGCACCTCGCCGAGGGTGGCGGGGATGCGCAGGCGCGCCAGCCGGCCCTGGCGGACCGCCCAGGCCGTGTCGCCTGGCACGATCACGCCATCGCTGATCAGCATCTTGATCAGCTCCTCGACGTAAAAAGGATTGCCCTCGGCCTTGCTCACCAGCAGGTTGCGCAGATCCACCGGCAGCTTGCCGGCCTTGCGCAGGATCTCGGCCACCAGGCGGCGGCTGGCGCGCTCGTCGAGCGGGCCGAGGCCGATGCGGAGGGAGTCGATGTCTGCGCCCCAGTCTGGACGGCGCTCGTAGAGGCGCTGCTGGGCGAGGCAGACCACAAGCATGCCAAGCTCGCGGCCCTCGCGCACCACCTGGGCCACCGCGTCGATCGAGCTGTCGTCGGCGTAGTGGAAGTCGTCGATCAGCAGCACCAGGGGCATCTGTGCGGTGAGGGCGCCAAGGCTTTGGGCGGCGTAGTGTAGCGCGCGGTCGCGCAGCTGGCGCGGCTCGGCGAGGGCGCCGCGCAGGTGCGGGCTGTCGGCAAAGTCGTAGCCCGCCAGCTGGCCAATAAAGTGGGCCTTCTCCGCGCTGTCGCTGCCGAGCAAGGTGGCTACGCCCTGCTCGATGCGGGCGCGGGCGGTGGCCGGGGCGTCGCCCTCGCGGATGCGGAAGAGCGTCGCCACGAGCATGCGGATCAGGCTGTAGGGCTGGGCCGTGCTCTGGCGGTCGGCCTGGAGCGTAAAGAGCGGCACAGGCTCGGGCAGGCGTCCCACCACCTGGCGGAACTCGTGGGCCAGGCGCGACTTGCCGATGCCGGCGGGGCCGACAATGGTAACAAGGCGGGCGGCGCCGCCCTCGATCACGCCGTAGAGCTGGTGGAGCAGCTGCTGCAGCTCTTCGTCGCGGCCGATCAGGGGCGGGCTGATCCCGGCGATCTCGGCGGGCGCAAAGGGCGCTGTTGTTGTGAGGGGGCTTGTGTCGCTGCTCATGGCGTGTCCAAACGGATGCTGTACTACTGGCCTTACATAAACGCGCGCCGTGTGCCAGTTGGCACAGGGGGCGTGAGCGGGCGTTGCGGTCTCCTCAACCCTACTGCCGGGACGCCCGAGCCCTTTGGACCACGAAGTCGCGAATAGATGCGAACCACCGCGAATCCGGCCACCCGCCCCTGCGGCAACGGTCTTGCAAGAACTTTATGCCGAAGCTGGCGCTACAAGCCCGCGCGCCTGGAGGGTCGCCAGGAAGGCGTGCGTGTCGGCCTGGGCCTGTGCGTGGCCCACCTCGTACTCTGCGCAGATCTGTGCGGCGATGGCCTCGGCGGAGCGCTTGCCATCAAGCAGAGCCCAGATCGCGCGCCCAACGGCGTTCAGCACGAGCACGCTGCCGGCGTGGGGCATCAGCAGCACCACCTCGTCTTCTACCAGCTCTTCGATCACGCCGGGGTGGCGTGACAGCGGCATGCTCCAGTCGCTCATGGTCGGGTTGCTCCTCATTTGTATGCCAGGGCCATTGTCAGGGCCAGGCGCACTAGCCTGCGCCCACGCGGCCGCACCATCGCCCGCCCCAGGCGCTCCCACTGCCACCCGCGCAGCATCAGCCGCCTGCCGCCACGCTCGCGCGCGATCACCTGCCCCACCAGCGCCTCCGGCGCAACGGGCGCGTCGGGCGAGGGCAGCCCATCGCCCCAGAGCCACAGCGCATGTCGCTCGGCGCGCACAAGCCGGTGCGTCAGAAGCCCTGCGCCCTGCTGCACAACCAGGATCGCGCCGGGGCGCAGGCCCGCCAGCGGGCATAGCTCAAGCTCGATCCCGTCGCCGGGCTGGAGCAGCGGCGCCATGCTCCAGCCGCGCACCAGCAGCCGCAGCTTGCCTCCCTCACGGCGCCACGCCCGCAGCGCGATAGTGGCCGGATCTAGATGGGTGGGCGCACTCACGGGCGCCTGCCGGACACAAGCGGCAGGAAGAGCGAGCGATCAGCAGGCCCTGGCGTCGGGTCGGGCGGCGGGCCGGTGAGCTCCTCGGGCAGCGCCAGGAGCATGGCTGGGTCACCGAAGATCGTGTAGGTGTCCACCAGATCGCGGCTGGCGCCGCTGGCGAAGAGTGCTAGCTTGGCGGCCATGCTCGCCGGGCCAATGCGCTGGGGGCCGCCCGCGAACAGGGCGCGGTAGAGCCCGAGCTGGAGCTGCTCGTGCCCGGTGGCCACGCCAAGGCCCGTGGGCGCAAAGGCGGCGGCGGCGCCCCCGCCCGGCATGCGCACCAGTGTCTCCACCAACGACTCGTTACCGGGGTAGGACCAGTAGCCATCCAGGCAGTCCAGCGAGACCACGAAGCTCGGCCAGGCCGCGTTGCGCAGGCCAGCGGCGCTTGCGTTGGTGAGCACACGCTCCTTTGCCCAGCCGTCTACGGCGCCGTGGCCGGAGTAGGTGAGCATGAGGGTGCCGGTAAGGTTGATCGTGGCGCTCAGGGCGGCGGTGAGCTGCGGGCATGGCTGGGGCGGGTTCTGGGCCGGGCCACAGCCCGCGTCGAGGTACAGCTTATCGAGCTGCATGGTCGCGCTTGGCACGCTTGTGGCGAGCACGCGATCCATGCTTGCGGCAAAGTCCCCAGCGCTGTCGGGGCCGTTGTCGGCCACGAAGAGCAGGCGGCGGCGCCAGGGCGCATCGGCGGGGGCTGCCTCGTGGGCGGTCAGCTTCGCCAGCAGGGCCGTGATGTCGGCGGGGGTGCGGGCGGTGAGGCGGCCGATGGCGAGGTCGGGCAGGATGTCGTCGCCGACGATGGACGCAAGCTGGTTGGCGCTATCCACCTGGCCCTGGAAGGGATCGACCCAGGCCAGGTTGGGCGGCATGAGGATGGCGGGGCCGCCGTAGCGGGCCGGGTTGTGCTGCCGGAAGTTCCAGTGGCCGTCGCCCACGAGCAGCACGTACTGCGGCGCGGGCGGCTGCCAGGTGGCGTAAGCGTAGGCCAGGAAGCGCTTGATCGCGACCGGGTGGTAGATGCCGTCGTTGAACTCGTCGATCAGGTCGGCGAGATCGACCACGCTGGTGCGCATGCCGCGTGCGCTGCGGTAGTCGGCGAGGGCCTGGGTGGCGGCGCGCAGCTCGGCGGGCGCGATGAAGATGTAGTCGGCGCCGTTGGTGGCTGCGCGCAGGTTTGTGGCCACGCGCCGCTCGATCTTGGCAGGCTGCTCCAGCCCGGCCTGGCCGGTCACAAGGTAGCGCCCAGCGCCAACCGGCGGCGAGAAGCTGACGCTGTAGCTGCCGCTCTCGCTTGTCACCGCGAGGTTGGTGAGCAGGCGCGGGGCCAGGGGGTCGCTCAGCTCGTAGGCGCTTACGGCGGGCGCGCTCAGGCCATCCACGCGCAGGCGCCAGGGGCCGGGGCCAGGATAGTCGAAGCGCAGCCGATCATCGACAGCGCGGAACAGCCTGTCGTAGCGCAGCTCGAACCAGTCGACATAAATCGTGTCGGAGCCGGTGCCGGGCTGAAGCAGCACGTTGAAGCTCAGCTGATTGGCGCCTGGCAGCAGGCTCGCTGCGGGCACGTTGCCCACGGCGCTGTGGCGCACCGGCCCATCCCAGGTGGCGTCCTCCACAAGCTCGCCGTTGAGCAGCAGGCGCGTGCGGTGGTCGGGGCTTACGCTGGAGCTGTAGGCGAGGGCCACACTCTCGGCGCGCAGCTCGGCGGGGGCGCCTGCGGGGTCGGGGTCGGCCAGCGTGAGCGGGTAGGTCTCGGTGAGCG
>JAYUYB010000337.1:0-4368 GCA_043752655.1 Chloroflexota bacterium | reverse complement strand
TATCGCCACTGGCGGCGCTGTGGTCGGCGAGCGCAGCTACATCGTTACCGACGGCGGCCAGCTGTTTGCGCTGGAGTAGGGGTGCGACGTTCGTGTTCTGGACGCTGGTTCCATCTGCACGCCGTGGCGCTGAAGCGCGCGGCTACCGGTGAACAAAGGCCGCCTGCGCGGCCTCACGCGCCCACGCAGGCGGCCTTGGCACCCCTAGCCTGCGGCTTCAGCCGCCAGGCAACGGGTGCGGCGTATCGTTTCGGCCCAGGCAGGCAGCGGGCGACTGAAGGCGCGCCACCGGGGCGCTGCGCGCCGCGCGTCGGCCTGCGCCGACGCCGTGCTGCGTCCGCGTCGGCGGACGAACGGCCATCGGCCCGGCCGACGCGGCGTTCAGCCGCCAGCCATCGGGCAGCCCGAAACAATACGCCGCACCCCCCAGGCAACGCCCGCCCCCCATCCATGCTATACTCTCCCCGCGACGCCCGCTCGATAAGGGGTTACGCGATGTCCGTGCTTCGCGCACTGGCCCGCATCTGGACGCTCACTCTGCTCTGCACGGCGCTGGCGCTGACGCTTGCTGTCGCTGCACGCATGATCATTCCCCGCGCTCCCTGGGCGCCCGCCCCCGCGCTGCTCACCACCAGCCCGCCCGACGGCGCCGCCGAGGTGCTGCCCACTGCGTCCATCACGCTCCGCTTCAACGTTGCCATGAACCGCGCCTCGGTGGTCGAGGCCCTGCGCATCGAGCCGCCCATCCCCGGCGCGCTCAGCTGGTCCGACGACGCTACAGCCCTTACGTTTCGCCCCGCCGCCGGCCTCACGCCCGGCCTCAGCTACAGCGTGAGCCTCGACCCGCGCGCCCTTAGCCGCTGGTGGCGCCCGCTCCCGACGCTGGCCCGCGCGAGCTTTCGTACCGCGCCCCAGCCCGCCGTGGTTGCCGCAATGCCCACGACCGTCGGCGCGCCGCTCGACACGGCGCTCGCCCTGGTCTTCAGCCAGCCGATGGTTGCCCAGGAGCTAGCCGGCCGCCCCACCGCGCTGCCCCAAATCACACTCACCCCCCCGATCGCGCTCGGCGCCAGCTGGCTCGATCAGCGCACTCTTCTGCTCCGACCCGCCACGCCGCTGGCCCCCGCCACCCGCTACACTGCCACGATCAGCCCCAGCCTGGCCGACCTGCGCGGCATCGAGCTTGGCGCGCCCTTCAGCTGGAGCTTCACGACCGGCTGGCCCACGATCATCGAGCGAGCCCCCGCCCACAGCGCCCGCTGGGTGAGCCCGCGCGCGCCGCTCAGCCTGCGCCTCGACGCGCCGCTCAACCTGGCCTTGCTGCGCCAGGCGCTCCAGATCACGCCCGCTATCACAGGCGAGCTTACCAGCGCCAAGCTCGGCGCAACCCAAGTGATCACCTTCACGCCCAGCGCGGGCTGGAGCTTCGGCACCCGCTACAGCGTCGCCCTCGTGGAGCCCCCCGGCAGCGGCCTCGGCGCGCCGCCCGCCGCCGCCTGGAGCTTCGAGGTAGAGCCGCGCCCGCGCCTGCTCGCCTTCTTCCCTGGCCAGGGCCAGCTGCTCGCCCCCGGCCAGCCGATCCGGCTTGTCTTCAGCACGCCCATGGACGCAGCGACCCTCAGCGCGGGCCTGCGCATCGAGCCCGCCGTGGACGACATCCCGATCAGCGTGAGCGAGACCGAGGTGCGCCTGAGCCCCAGCCTGCGCCCATCCACGCTCTACACGATCACGCTCGCACCCGGCACCCTCGACCGCAGCGGCGAGCCGCTTGCCGCCGAGGTGCAGGTGCGGCTGCGCACCACCCCTGCCCGCCCAGCGCTCGCCGCCCCAAACGCCTTTGACGGCCTCGTCACGCTGCCCGTCAGCCGCACCGCCAGCATTGAGCTCGCCACAACCAACCTCTCCGGGCTCGATCTCAGCCTCTACCAGCTCGACCAGCCCACGCTCCTGCGCGCCCTCGCCCTCGGCCCCACGCAGCGCCGCGACTTCAGCCCCGAGCGCTATGGCCAGCCGCTTGTGCGTAGCTGGCGCGTGCCACGCAGCGTGCCGCTCGACCAGCCGGCCAGCCTCACGCTCCCGGTGGGCATTGTGGATGGCGACCCGCTAGCCCCCGGCGCCTACTTTCTGCGCGCCGTGAGCCCCGAGGGCCCCCGCAGCGACCTGCTCGTGATCGTGGCTGCCGCCCGCCTGACGCTGCGCCAGGGCCCCGCCGAGAGCTTGCTCTGGGCCACCGACAGCGCCAGCGGCGCGCCTGTGCCAGATCTTCCAGTGGCGCTCTATCGCGGTGGGGCGCTGCTGGCCCGTGGCAGCACCGGCCCCGACGGCACCTGGCTACAGCCTGTGCCCGCCGCCCCC
The DNA here is from genome assembly GCA_043752655.1 of Chloroflexota bacterium. Lineage (GTDB taxonomy): Bacteria > Chloroflexota > Chloroflexia > Chloroflexales > Chloroflexaceae > OHK40. The sequence continues at coordinate 2,013 of JAYUYB010000337.1, read as the reverse complement.
GCCGCCCCTCTGCTCGCCATCGCCGAGGCCGGCGGCCCCGCGCTGGTGCGCGGCGACTGGGCCGCTCCCCTCGCCGCTGCACCTGCTATCAGCGCCCTGGTCTTCCCCGACCAGCGCAGCTACGCGCCCGGCGACACGGTGCGCCTCACGGGCCTAATCCGGCGCAGCGCACCCGAGGGCGGCCTGGGCCTCCCCACCGACGACACGCTCTGCGGCATCAAGCTACGCTCCGGCACGGGCAGCTCGCTCGCCACCGGCAGCAGCTGCGCCATCGATCCCGCCACCGGGTCGCTGCGCGGGCAGATCAGCTTGCCCGCGCGCCTCGCGCCCGGCGACTACCAGCTCGACGTGCAGATCGGCGATCTGCTGCGCGCGCTCCCGCTGCGCGTGGAGCTTCCGCAGGCACCGCGCCGCAGCCTCGACCTAGCCGTGCGCCCGCTGCCCGGCGCGCTGCGCGTGAGTGTCGGCGACGGCGGCCTGCCCCTCGCCAGCACACCGATCAGCTGGAGCCTGCGCCTGGAGCCGCTGGCCGCCCCCGCCCCGCCCGACGGCTACACGCTCACGCCCCCGCCGGCCAGCCAGCCCGTCACTATTGTGGGCCAAAGCACCACCGACGCCAGCGGCGCCTTCGATACCGGACCCTTTGAGGGGAGCCCCAGCCCGGTGGCCCGCCGCTACCTGCTGCGCGTCGCGCTGCTTGGCGGCGACGCGCAGCCCGAGGGTGCCGAGCTTGAGGGGCTGCTGGCGCCCGATCTGCCGCTCGCGGCCCTTAGGCTGCCCAGCCAGCTTGTTGCCAGCGACCGGCGCAGCAGCGTAGAGCTGCTGGCGCTCAGCGGCCTTGGCCAGCCAGCCCCTGGCACACGCGTGAGCCTCCAGGTATTCCCTGTGGGCGCCACCGACGGCGCCCCGCTGCTCGTTCGCCAGGCCATCACTGCGAGCGACGGGGGCGCAAGCGTGCAGCTGGTGCAGCTCAACCCCGGCGAGTACGAGCTTGTGGCCGCTGCCGGGGCTGGCCCGCCCACCCGCGCGCGCCTCTGGGTGTACGGGGCGCGCTACGCTGGCTGGAGCGCACCGGAAGGCCAGGTGGCCGTGATCGCCGACCGCGCGCGCTACAGCCCCGGTGATGTGGCCACGCTGTTGGTGGCGGTGCCCACGGCGCAGGCGAACCTGCTGCTCACCGTCGAGCGTGGCAGCCTGCTGAGCGCCCAGGCGCGCACCCTGCGGGCTGGACAGGTGATCACGCTGCCGATCACCGCCGACATGGCCCCCAGCGTGAACATCGGCGCCGTGCTCACCTCTGGCGACAGCTGGCGCAGCGGCGCTGCCACGCTGGCCGTCACCGGCGGGCCAGCGCCGCTCAGCGTTGCGCTCGCCACTGGCCAGGCCGACTATCTGCCCGCCGCCACGGCCATGCTCACTGCCACAACCAGCGCCGGCGCAGCCCCCGTGGCCGCCGATCTGCTCGTCACCATCGCGCCCGAGCTCGCCAGCGGGCTCCCGCCGAGCAGCGGCGGCGCCGCCTTGGAGCGCCCCGGACCGACGGGGTTCACGGCGGCCACCTTTCCGCCCGCCAACCAGGCCGCACGCCTGTCCGAGCTGGCGCCGCTCGCCTCGCCCAACCCGGCCGCCCCCGCTGTGGCGCTTGAGCTCAACACTGGCGCGGGGAGCAGTGACACGGTGGTTACTGGCCTGCCCCTGCCGGCCGAGGCGGGGCGCTGGCGCATCACCGCGTACGCCTCCAGCGGCGCCGACCAGATCGCCGTGGGCAGCACGGTGGTCACCACCAGCCTGCCGCTCGCCTATGATCTTGTGGGGCCACCAGCCCTGCGCGCCGGGGATCGGGCCAACTTCGAGCTTTTGGTGCGCAACACCAGCCCGCTCACCCGCGAACTGCGCGTTACCCTCGCCGCAACCGGGCTTACACTCAACCCAGCCGCCCCCAACGAGCGACGCCTCACCCTAAGCCCAGGCGGCGCCCAGCGCGTAAGCTGGGAGGCCGTGCCGCGCGCGGGC
>JAYUYB010000336.1:0-10403 GCA_043752655.1 Chloroflexota bacterium | reverse complement strand
TATGCTCTTGCCCTGAGCGCTACGGAGCCAACGATGTCTGCTCTGGTGCTGTACAACGGCCCGATCTATACCCTCGACCCGAACATGCCCACGGCGCGTGCCGTGCTGATCAGCGGCGGGCATGTGCTTGCTGTGGGTAGCGAGGGGCGCGTGCAGGCGGCGGCCGCCGGCATGCGCGCCGAGATGATCAACCTGCGCGGCCGCGCCGTGGTGCCCGGCCTCACCGATGCCCACGTCCATATGATGTGGCAGGGCATGACGAACTTCGAGGTGCGCCTGGGCGATACCCCCACCCTGGAGGAGACCCAGCGCCAGATCGCGGCCCGCGTAGCCACGCTGCCCCCCGGCGCATGGCTGCGCGGTGGCGGCTGGGACCACAGCCCCTGGGGCAGGCGCTGGCCCACCGCCGCCGATCTCGACGCCGTCTGCCCCGACCGGCCCGCCATGCTGAGCCGCAAGGACGGCCACTCCGTCTGGCTGAACAGCCGCGCCTTGGCTTTGGCTGGGATCACAGCGGCTACGCCCGACCCTTCGGGCGGCGCCATTCAGCGTGACCGCGATGGCGAGCCCACCGGCATTCTCACCGAGACGGCGATGGAGCTGGCGCGGGCCATCGTACCGCCGCACAGCGAGGCCGAGCGCCTCCAGGCGCTGCGCGCCGCCTTCAGTGAGGCTCTGAGCTACGGCATCACCAGCATCCACGTGCCGCCAGGCACCAACCACTCCAGCGCCCCCGAGGCATTGCGCGACCTCCAGACCCTGCGTGCCCAGGGCGGCCTGAGCCTGCGCTGCATGGCCTACCTCGCCCATCCTGATCTGGAGCGCGCCGTGGCGATGGGCCTGCGATCCGGCTTTGGCGACCGCTGGCTGCGTATCGGCGGGCTCAAGCTGTTCGCCGACGGCGCCCTTGGCTCGGAGAGCGCCGAGATGCTCACCCACTACGAGGGCCGCCGTCACACCGGCATCGCCATCCTAGAACAGGAGCTTCTGGACGAGCTGGTGCTCACGGCGAACATGAACGGGATTGCGGTGGCCATCCACGCCATCGGCGACGCGGCGAACCGCAAGGTGCTCGACGCGATCGAGCGGGCGCAGGCGGCGCGCAACGCGCTGGGCGACGCGGCCACGCCGCTCACGCTGCCCAACCGGATCGAGCATGTGCAGGTGCTGCACCAGAAAGACGTGGGCCGCCTCACGCAGCTTGGGGTGATCGCCTCGATGCAGCCGATCCACTGCACCAGCGACATGGAGGCGGCCGAGGCGCTCTGGGGGCCGCGCTGCGCCTACAGCTACGCCTGGCGCAGCCTGCTCGCCACCGGTGCTACGCTCGCCTTCGGCTCCGACGCCCCCGTAGAGACGATGAACCCGTGGAAGGGCCTGCACGCCGCCGTTACGCGGGAGCGCCCCGGCGGCGTACCGCTGGGCGGCTGGTATCCCGAACAGCGGCTAAGCGTGGCGGAGGCCTTGGATGCCTACTGCGTGGGGCCGGCCATCGCCAGCGGCGAGCAGCGCGAGAAGGGGCGGATCGCGCCGGGCATGCTCGCCGACCTGGCGGTGCTCACGGGCGACCCCTTCCGCAGCGCGCCCGGCGAGCTCCACGCGATCACGGCGGCGATGACGCTGGTAGAGGGCAAGCTGGTGTTTGAGCGGTAAGACGTCTGGACCACGAAAGGCGCGAAAGCGCTACGAAGGACGCGAACGCGAACGTGCGAATCCAATGGAGTCTTTATGTACAAGAGTAAGATATTTAGGGGTGTGGTCAGCGGCCACTTTGCGGTGGATGTGCTGAATAGCACGGGCGCGGTGCTGCTGGCGGTGCTGAAGGACCCCTTGGGCCTGAGCTACGCGCAGATCGGCACGGCCATTACGCTCTACCTGCTGGTCGGCTCGCTCTCGCAGCCTGTGTTTGGCTGGCTGGCCGACAAGCTGCCCGGCCGCACCATGCTGCTGGCCGCCGGGAGCGTGGTCTGGATGGCGCTCTTCTACAGCCTGGTGGCCTTTGCGCCCAGCTGGACGTGGCTGCTGCCGGCCTTCCTGCTGGCGCCGCTGGGCAGCGGGCTGTTCCACCCGATCGGCGCCTCGGCGGCGGCGACCTCGGCGCCAGAGCGTGCGGCGAGCGCCACCTCGACCTTCTTCTTCTTCGGCCAGATCGGCCTCGCGTTCGGCCCGTTCCTCGCCGGCGCGCTCGTTGGCAGCTTCGGGGCGCCGGGCCTGCTCCCACTCACAGCACTCGCGCTGATCCCCGCCGCGCTGCTCTTCCTGGCCACGGGCGAGGAGCGCAGCATGGTGGTGCGGCGCATGCAGTCGAAGGTCGTCCAGCGCCAGGCCCTGACGGCCACAGCCATCACGCTGATCGTCGCCTTTGTGGCCCTGGTGGCGATGCGCTCGTCGCTGCAGTCGATCTATCAGGCATACCTGCCGCAGCTCTTCCAGAGCCGTGGCTGGAGCCCCACGCTCTTCGGGCTCATGGCGGGCGTCTTTATGGGCGCGGGCGCCGTGGGCCAGATGCTCACCGGCAGCTTCGCCGACCGCTACGGCCTGCGCGCCGCCGCCGTCTTGCCGCTGCTGCTGGGCGTGCCCGCTGGCCTGCTGCTCCTGCTCACGCCGTCGATCTGGGGCGCCTTTGCAGCCTGCGCCGCCTTTGGGCTGCTCGTGGGCGGCCAGCATAGCGTGCTTGTGGTTCACGCCCAGCAGCTCCTGCCGGTGAAGCAGGGCCTCGCTGCCGGGCTCATCCTCGGCTTCACGTTTGCGTCGGGCGCGATCGGCACCTGGTTCGCCGGCCAGCTCGCCGACAGCGTGGGGCTCGATCAGGTGATGATCTGGGCCACCGCGCTCGGCCTGCCCTGCGCCCTGCTCGCACTCACCCTGCCTGGGCGCACCCGTCCTGCGCTGGCGCCCGCCGCAGTGCCCGCAGGAGATTGAGGGCAGCTTTTTATCCACAGATGCCACAGATTTCCAGGCCATTTTATGTCCGCCCGCCCAATTGAGCGAAAATCTGTGGCACTGTGGAGAGCTCAAGCTCGCCCTAGCGCCGCGTGAGCGGCAGGTTCAGCGGGTAGCTGATCTCCGTGAGCGTCACGCTGCGCACGGTGTTGGCCAGGCTCGCGTTGCCCGCCGCGTCTAGCAGCCTGATCACCAGGTCGTAGCTGCCCGGCACCCGCGCGCTCGCGGGCAGCCCATTGGTGATGTCCACGGTGGCGCGTATGGCGAGCTTGCCGGTGGCCGGGTCGGTGGAGACCGCCACGTCGCTGAAGGGCACGATGATCGGCGTGCCGGCGATGGGTGCGCCGCCCGCCGGCGTGACGTTAGGCGTCACCGAGAGGCCGTAGAGCTTGTTGTTGTCGCTGGCCACCACGTCGCTCAGCGTGATCGTGAGCAGCGTGGAGCCGTCGGGGTCGGGCACCAGCGGCACAACGGGGCCGGCGTCCGTAAACACCGGCGGCACCGGGTCGTAGATCACTGTGCGCGAGACGGTGGTGGTGTTGCCGAGCAGATCGGTGGCGGTGAAGGTGATCGCCTTCGGCCCGGCGTCGCCCGTAAGGCCGACGCTCGCCTGGAGCGCGGGCTTGCCAACCACATCCAGCACCAGGCTGCCGCCGGTGATCGGCCCGCTCACCACGGCTGCCGAGAGGCCGGAGCACTCAAGGTTGTTGAAGAGGCTGAGCGTAGCCGTCGGCACGCGTGTGTAGTTCGGGTCGAAGCCGCTATTTGGGCTGGCCACGATGAACTGAGTCTGCACCGCACGGTCGAAAATGATCTCGTCGCTGTTGGCGCCAGCCTGCACCACGGTGCCCGCTTTCAGCTGGGTGTAGAGCGTGAGGCTGGTGCAGGCGCTGGGGTCGGCGAGTGGCGGCACAGCCACGGTGAGCGGGTTGGCGAGGGGCCTGAAGCCGCCGGAGTCGTTGACGGCGTCGGTCGGGACGGCGCCCCAGCGCCAGCGCACCTCGGTGGGGCTGCCCGCAAGCGTGTTGAAGGCCACGCTTACGGCGGGCTTGTTGGTGAACTGCTGGCCGCCCTCGATAGCGATGCTCGCGGCGCTCACGTTGTTGACGGGCAGGCCGAAGACGAAGTACTGGCCGAAGAGATCCTCGCCCTCGAAGCGCTCGGAGACGGCGTGGCCGTAGCTGCGGTCGCGCAGGTTGGCGGCCGCGCGCAGGTTGAAGATCGGCAGGGCGCCGGTGTCTACCACTAATGGGCCGCCACCGTAACCCTGGCCCGCACGCCGCGCTGTGTACCACAGGTCGTTGCCGCCGGAGGCCTTGCTGATCCAGAACAGGTGCGTGTTGCCCAGCGCGTCCACGTCCAGGCTCACGCTGATCGTCTCGCCCTTCACGAGCCGACCCACCGCCGACCAGCCCCCAGTTGGAGCACGGTCGGAGATATAGACCCCGGCGCCGAAGCCGTCGGTGGATTGCGTGCTGCGCATGGCGGCCACAAGCGTGCCGTCGGGCGCGAAGGCGAGGCTCGGCTCGGCGAAGTCGTTGTCCGGGACAGTGGGGATGCGCTCGCTCACAAACGCGCTGCCGTTCCAGAGCGCCGCGTACGACTGAAGCTTGTTCTCGCGGCCCTTGGTGTAGCCCACCGCCAGCCTGCGCCCAGCGGCGGCGGCGACATCAATGTAGCGCTCCACACGCTCGGTGAGCAGCAGCTGGACTGGCACGCCCCAGTTAATACCATCGGTGGAGCGACGATACTTGAGCGGCTGGTCGGGCTCGCGCCAGAACACAAACACGCCGTCCTCGTTGGCGGCAACCTCCACCTCTACCGGGAAGGGCGAACTGCCCACCACGATGCGCTCGGGGCCGAAGTCGGCGTCGCTGGGGCGCTTGGTGCGCAGCAGGATGCGCCTGGCGTTGGCGTTGATCCAGGCATAATGGATTGTGCCGTCGGGGGCGGTGAAGACAGCCGCCGAAGTGTAGTCGGGCACGCCCTCGGCGCTGCCCATCAGGCGCGGGGCGCCGAAACTGCCCGCCGTGTCGGCTTTGGCCCAGAGGCGCGCAACCGATTCATCGGCATTGCCGGAGACATAGACGGTGGCGTCGAGCGTGTCGACGTGGGGGAACTTGACGCTTGCAGACTGAGGCAGGCGCGTCTCGGCGATCAGGATGGCCGGGCCTTGGGCGTAGGCGCGCGGCATCAGGGCGCCTACCAGCAGCGGCAGCGCTAGGGCCATGAGCAGCAGAGCTCGTTTGGTCAACACGGGGGACTCCTATTACTGGCTCAGGGCGCGCACCGCCTTCAGGCTGGCAACGGCATCGAGGTGCGGGTAGTACTCAAGGCCAACAAAGCCCTTGTAGCCCTGCTCACGGAGCACCCCAAAAATATGCTCGTAGTTAATCTCGCCGGTGCCCGGCTCGTGGCGCCCCGGCACGTCGGCAACGTGGATGTGGCCGATCAGATCCAGGTTGTCGACGATGCGCTTGGTAAGGTTGCCCTCGCTGATCTGCTGGTGGTAGACATCGAACAGCAGCTTTACGTGGGGGCTGGCCACCTCGCGCACGATCGCGAAGCCCTCGTCCGACGAGGAGAGAAAGCTACCGGGGTGATCAAACTGGTTCAGCGGCTCCAGCACGAGCACCACATCGGCGTCGGCGGCCGTCTCGGCGGCCACCTTGAGCAGATCCACCAGATGCCAGCGCTGCTCGTCGTAGGGCACGCCGGGCATGGCGGGGCCGCTGGTGACGATCAGGTTGGCGCAGGCCAGATCCACGGCGAGCGAGGCGGCCCGCGTCACATCGCCCAGAAACTGCTGGCGCTGGGCCGGGTCCACCATCGAGGCGCTGCTGGCGGCGAAGGCGGCCACCTCCAGGCGCAGCGCCAGCTTGAGCGCCAGGGTGATGTTCATGTCTTTGCGCTGGCGCGTCCAGAACTCGAAGGCGGGAAAGCCGAGGTCGGCCACATACTCAAGCCGCTGCTCGAACAGCTTCTCTGTGAAGAGCGTATCGATACAGACCGAGAAGCGGAGCGGTGGGAAAGCTGCCATACGACATCCTTACACAAGGCTGCCCAGAAGCGTGGCGACGGCGAGATCGAGCTGCTGATCGCGTCCCAGCGCCCACTCGCCCAGGGGCCGGTCGGCTGCGACATCCACAGGGCGCCCGCGACCTTCCAGATCTTCGCCTTCGGGGGTGACGACGTAGAAGCGCGGCAGGCGCAGCGAGGCGCCATCGAGCAGACGAATGCTGTGGGTCCAGATCACGGCGCCGGCAGTGGGGCGGCCCACTACTTTGCCGAGCCCGAGGCGACGGTAGCTCTCGCTGAGCATCTCGGTGTTGCTGGCCGAGCGCTCGTTGGTGACGAGCACAGTAGGCTTGTTCAGCACCCGGCTGCCGGCCATGTGGCCAGCGTCCATGCCGGCCCGGCTACGAAAGCCGCTCAGCACGGTGGAGCGACGGGCGAGCAGATCGATGATAAATGGCGCTGTGTGCCCGCCACCATTGTAGCGCACATCGACGATCACGCCATCCTTGCCATGCGTCTCGGCGTCGAGGTCGGCCAGAAACTGCTGGTACGCGCCGTAGCTCATCTGCTCGATGTGGACATAGCCCAGGCGCCCTGCGCTCTGCCGCGCCACATACTGCCGGTTGGCGCGGCTCCAGTCGCGGTAGCGCAGGCGATTATAGTCGTTGGCGTCTACGGGGCGCAGCGAGAGCTCACGTGTGGGGCCGCCCTCTGGCGCCTCGGCCAATGTCAGGCGCACGCGGCGGCCAATGGTGCGGCGCAGCAGCTTATCCAGGCTTACACCCGGCCCCAGCGCTACACCCTCCACGGCGCGCAGATACTCGCCGGGCTGCGGTGGGCGCTCCACCATGGCGGCGGGGCTATCGGACAGCACGCGCTCCACGCGCAGGTGGCCCTCCAGCAGCTCGGCCTGGGCGAAGAGCATGCCGGTGTAGCCGTCGCTGCCCGTCCAGCCGCCAAAGCCGCTGCCAAGATGCGAGGCGCGCAGCTCGCCGACCATCAGGTTGATCACGACATGCAGCTCCTCGGTGGTGGTGGCGCCGGCCGCAAGCGGCGCAAAGCGCTGGCGCACCTCGGCCCAATCCTGGCCCCGAAAGGTCGGATCGTAGAAACTGTCGCGCAGGGCGCGCCAGGCCTCGCCGAAGACCTGAAGCTTGTCGCGATGGAAGTCGATGTTCACGTCGCCGCGGGCAGCGAGGCGCAGCTGCCCATCGCCGGCAGGAAACTTGCGCGAGGTGATCTGGCCGTCGTCCAGGTAGAAGCAGAGCTTGCCATCGGGCGCGAACTGAAGGTAGCTCTTGCTGCTGTCGCCGGAGGTAAGCTGGCGCGGCGCCTGATCGTCGCGCGGCTCGTCCAGGGGCAGCGTCCAAATATTCACCTTGCCGGCGACCACGGCCAGGAAGAGCAGATCCTTGCTGTCGGGGCTGATCGCCTCGGCGCTCGCGTTCATCTGCATCGGGGTGAGAAAGCGCAGGCGCCGCTCGATGCCCTCGAATACGATTGTGAGGACTGAGGGCTGAGGGCTGAGGGCTGGGGGTTCGAGAGTGCTGAGTGCTTCGCGTTCGCGCTCTTCGCCACTTTCGCGCTTTTCGTGGTCCTGACGTTCCTCAGGCTCTTCGGGCGCGATTTCAATCTCCACGCGCTGAGGCGCTTCGCGCTCTTCGCCACGTTCGCGTTTTTCGTGGTCCTGACGGTCCCCTGTCCCCTTGTCCTCAAACAGCTTCTCGAACTCGCTCTCGCGGAACAGCGGCTGGGGCGGGCGCAGCTCCACGCGGGCGATCTGGGCCTCGGCGCGATACTGCTCGGTGGTGAAGATCAGGAACTGGCCGTCGGGCGACCAGAGCAGGCCGCCGCCGTCGAGGTTGCTCAGGAAGGTGATCTGGCGCGGCTCGCCGCCCTCGGTGGGCACCACCCAGACATTGCTGAAGTAGCGCTCGTCTTGGGCCAGAAAGGCGACCCAGCGCGAGTCCGGCGACCAGCAGAGGTCGGCGGCGAGCACAAAATGGGCGCGGCAAAGCTCGCGGCCCGGCTCGCCCTCACCTGTCAGGCGCACCAGGCACAGGGCCTCGTCGCGGCTGATGTAGGCCGCCCATGTGCCGTCGGGGCTCACGCGGGGCAGCCGCTTGGGGGCGAGATCGTCGGTGAGGCGCGTCTCCTGGTGCGCGGCGAAGTCGTAGCGGAACAGCTCGTCCTCGCCGTGGCGGTCGGAGACATAGACCAACGCGCGGCTGTCGGGCGTCCAGGCGAGCTGGCTCTCGCGGGCGAAGGTGTCGGCCACGCGGAACGCAGGGCCGCTGCGCAGGTCGCGGTCGGTCTCCTTATCGGCGAAGTCTGCGAAGACGGCGCCACGGGCCACAAAGGCGATCTTCTTGCCATCGGGGCTGAGGTGCAGCTCGGAGAAGTTGCGCGACCAGCTCTCGACGCGCACCGGGGTGTACTTGGTGTCGCCGCGCACGCGCAGCGTGATCGGCTCGGCCTCGCCTGCGGCCGGGTCGAGGCGCCAGAGGCGGGCATCGCGCTCGAACACGATCAGGCCGGCGTTGCGGGCGATGGTGGGGAAGAGCAGGCGACCGTCGGTGAAGCGCGTGATGCGGCGCGGCTCATCGCCGCCGAGCGGCAGGTACCAGAGATTCTCCACGTCGTCGCGGTCGGAGACAAAGTAAAGCCCGCCACCGTCGGGCGCCCAGAGCGGCCAGCAGTTGCGGCCGGCGTAGGGCGCGGCGAGGGCGGGGTGGCCGTTGGCGCGGCCCGGCCCGGCAACCATGCGCAGGGCGGCGTAGTCGGGCGCGCTGGGGCCAAGCCAGATCTCGCCGGGGGCGAAAGGGTTGGGGCCACGGCGCCACCAGCGGTCGCGCGTGTTCGCGAAGGCGAGCGTGGCGCCATCGGGGGCAACGCGCACGTGGCCGAGGCTCTCGTTGGGCTCGGCGTAGATCAGAGCGGGCGTGGCGGCATCGAGGCCCACGCGGTAGATCGCGGCGCCAAGCTGCTCGCGGGCAGAGCTGAAGTAGAGCTGCTGGCCGTCGGGCGACCAGTCCTCCACGCCGCAGAAGCTATCGTGGAAGGTAAGCTGGCGCACCGAGCCGCCGCTAAGGGGCAGCACGAAGATATCGCCGTGGCCGCTGCGGCTGGAGGTAAAGGCGAGGCTGGCACCGTCGGGGCTGAAGCGGGGGGCGAAGTGGTAGGCCTGGTGGGCGGTGAGCCGCTCGGCGGGGCCGCCGCTGGCGTCGGCCAGCCAGACATCGCCGGCGTAGACAAAGGCCAGGCGACGGCCGTCGGGGTCGAGTGCGGGGGCACGCAGGTAGGGCTGGGGTGCTGGCTCAATCACAGGTGATGTCGCTCTCTTAAAGCTTCCGGGAAGGTTGTGCGCCACAATCTCTCGGTGTTGGAGGGGAGCCTTCCCGGAAGATCATCCTGGTTGGCCACAATCTCTCGGTGTTGGAGGGGAGCCTTCCCGGAAGATCATTCTGGAGCTGCCTGGGAGCGCTCCCATGTAATCGCCTGGCTGAGCAGGCGCTCCACGAGGCCGGGGAGCAGGGCGCCCGCCAGGAGGGCGAGGCGGTCGGCGGGGCGCACATAGGCGCGGCGTGGCTCGTGGCGGGCGGCGTGAAGGATGGCGCGGGCCACGGCCTCCGGGGAAACGCCCTTGGGGGCGACGCGGCGGCGCTCCCTGCCGGAGCCGAGGCGGTTACCGCCGAAGCCGGTGCGAGTCGTGCCGGGGCGCACCACGCTCACGGCCACGCCGCTGCCGCGCAGCTCCATGCGCAGGGCCTCGCTCAGCCGTTCGAGGGCCGCCTTAGCGGCGGCGTAGCCCCCAAGGTAGGGCAGGGGCTGTGCGGCCAGCACCGTGGAGACGTTGATGATCTGGCCGCTGCCCTGGGCGCGCATGCCGGGCAGGGCAGCCTGGATGAGCAGCAGGGGGCCGAGCAGATCCACGGCCAGGGCGCGCTCCAAATCGGCGGGGCTTAGCTCGGCCACGGGCCCGGCCAGGCCCACGCCGGCATTGTTGATCAGGATGTCGCTGCGGCCGTGGGCCTCTAGGGTGCGCGACACAAGGGCGCGGCACTGTGCGGGGTCGGCCACATCGGTGGGCACAACGAGCGGGCGCCCGGGCAGCGTGGCGGCCAGGCGCTCCAGCGGCTCACGCGAGCGGGCGGCGAGCACAAGGCGAGCGCCGGCCACAGCGAAGAGCTGTGCCGTGGCCGCCCCAATGCCCGCCGAGGCGCCCGTGATAATGACAACTTTATTGCGTGGATCCATAGCTTAAGACCGGAGACAAGGAGCATCGCTCGCTACGCTCGCTGGGGAGACAAGGAGACAAGGAGCACCTGACGGCGAGCACGGGCTGTCTCCTTGTCTCCTTGTCTCCTTGTCTCCTTGTCTCCGCATCACCCCTCACCTTCACCCGCCAGGGCCTCGTTCTGATTGCGCACGCGGGCCATGTA
>JAYUYB010000335.1:0-10406 GCA_043752655.1 Chloroflexota bacterium | reverse complement strand
CGAAGGGCGCGTCGGGCTCGTTGCCGATCTCCCAGTACTTCACGTTGTAGGGCGGCTGGCTGTAGCGCGCCACAAGCTCGCCCATAAAGCTGGCGAAGGCGGGCAGCGCCGCCGCGCTGATCGGCCCGCAGGCCTTGCCGCGCTCGGCCTGCGCCCAGCTCGGCGCGCCGCGCACGATCAGCATGGTGCTGGCGCCCGTGGCGCTAATCGCCTGCAGCTCGGCCTCCACGCCACTGAGTACCTCCCAGCGCCGCTCGCCGCGCCTTGGCTCCACCTCGTCCCACAACACACCGTTGTAGCGCACCCAGGCGGGCCGCAGCTCGGCCAGCGGCCCGGCCACGGCGCCCACCGAGCCCCTGGTCGGCTCGACGCCCACAATCTGCGGCGTGCCCTCGCGCACCGGCTCGCTGGGCGCGGCGGGCGCGACGGGCACGGGCGCGGCAGGCGGCTGAGCGCTGCGCAGCTCGCGCCCCAGCAGGCCGAGCAGCACCTTGAACTCGTCGGGCTGGGCGGGGTTCCACTCCATGCGCGCCCGCTCGAACCACTGGGTCACCACAAGCTCGCCGTTCGGGCCGGGCTCGGGGTTGGCAGCGGTGAGGGGCAGGCCGAACAGGGCGAGCGACTGATCGTAGGCGCTCAGGCCGGGCAGGCGCAGGCCGTTGCGCTGCCAGTAGCGCTTAAACCCCACGCCCTGGCCCTGGTCGCAGACGTTCTGGCGCGTCTGCTCGAACCAGAGGCAGCCGGGCTGCGCCCCAGGCTCGCCGCCGTCGGCCCAGTGGTCGCGGCCAAGCTGCGCGAGCCGCTCGGCGCCCACGCGGCCGATCTGCACGTCGTAGGGTGCGCGATTGGCGGGGTGCAGCTCCAGCCGATTGCGCTCGGTCCACTGGGCGCTCAGCGGGGCGGCGGCGCCGGGCGGCGTCAGCTGCTCCAGGGGGGCGATGGGGTAGCCGAAGACGGGCAGGCCCCCGTTGCCGCGCCAGTAGGCGGCAAACGGCGCGGCGATGCAGTCGCCCACGCCCGGCACACCAGGGAAGCAGATCGGGCTCTGCGCCTGGGGGCGCGGGGCGGCGGAGGCGCTGGAGGATGCCAGGAGCATGGCCAGCAGGACAATCGAAAAGCGCGTGTTGCGCATAAAACCTCGCAGGGTGCGGCCAGATATAGGCCGGCAGAGTATAACTGATCCTGCCCTGCACGATGCAGGCCAGGGGTGCGGCGTGTGGTTGCGGGCGCGCTATTGCCTGGCGGCTGAAGCCGCGGCTAGGGGGAGCGGGCGACTGAAGGCGCGCCACCGGGGCGCTGCGCGCCGCACGTCGGCCTGCGCCGACGCCGTGCTGCGTCCGCATCGGCGGACGCGCGGCCGGAGGCCCAGCCGGCGCGACTTCAGTCGCCGGCCATCGGGTAGCCCGCAACCATACGCCGCGCCCCGCTCCCGCGTGCAATTGCACTTCGCGGCGCCCAAGGCTATACTGCGCCCAATGCCAAGCAAGGTGAAGGAGGTCGCGATGCGCGTGCTGCTGATCGATAACTACGACTCGTTCACCTACAATCTATTCCAGTACCTCAGCGAGCTCGGCGCCACCGTAGAGGTGCGCCGCAACGATGCCCTCAGCGTAGCCGAGGCCGCCGCGCTGCGCCCCGACCGCATCGTAGTAAGCCCTGGCCCATGCACGCCCGCCGAGGCCGGCATCAGCGTGGAGCTGATCCGCCAGCTTGGCCCCCAGGTGCCAACCCTGGGCGTCTGCCTGGGCCACCAGTCGCTTGGGGCTGCCTTCGGCGGCGCTGTAGTGCGCGCCCCCCAGGTAATGCACGGCAAGCTCTCGGCCATCCACCACGCGGGCCAGGGCGTCTTCGCGGGGCTGCCCACGCCGTTTACGGCCACGCGCTACCACTCGCTGATTGTGCGCCGCGACGATCTGCCCGCCGAGCTAGAGGTGACGGCCTGGACCGACGATGGCCTGATTATGGGCCTGCGCCACCGCACGCACCCCATCGAGGGCGTGCAGTTTCACCCCGAGTCGATCATGACCGAGAGCGGCAAGCTGTTGCTGCGAACCTTCCTGGGCGCCTAAGCGCCACATTTTTTGCATCACACGCGCGCCCGTGCGTTCGCGTCTCCCGTCGCCCGCGCTTGGTGTCCACAGATGCCACAGATTTTCGGACTCATTGTTGCTGGATCGGCCCGGCGGCTGATGTCGACCACACGCTTGCGGGCCACGCTGCCGCAAAAGGAGAATACCAATGGACAGCACAGCACATCTGACGCCCGAGCCGGTCAGCTCGCTCCCTCAGATCGACGAGCGCCGCGCCCTGATTATGTCGATGCAGGCCATGCTCGACCCGGCCATGCTCGCGGTGATCGCCGCGCTGCACAGCGGCGAGCGCAGCCTGCCCGAGCTCGCCGCCGCGCTCAGGCTCCGGCCCTCGCTGAGCCACGGCCCGCTCGGCCGCCTGATCTTCCTTGAGCTGGTGAGCGTGCGCCGCGAGGGCGAACGGCTGCTCTGCAGGCTCAACCACGCGCGGCTGCACGAGCTGAACGGCGCGCTCCAGCGCCTCAGCAGCGAGCTCTTCGCAGACGCCAAGCGCAGCGCCCTGGCCGACGGCGCTGCGGGCTTCGCCGAAGACGAGCGCCGCACCCTGCGCATCTACCTGCGCGACGAGCAGCTTACCGCCATCCCCTCGCAGCAGCGCCACCTGCGCGTGGTGCTGCGCTGGCTCGCCGAGCAGTTCGCGCCGGAGCGCCGCTACCACGAGCGCGAGGTCAACGCGCTGATTAAGCGCTACCACCCCGACTGCGCCACGCTGCGGCGCCACCTGATCGACTTCCGCTTCATGGCCCGCGCGCACGATTACTACTGGCGCCTTGAGGGCGAGGAGCGCGTGTAGACGTGGGCCGTTGGGGCGCCCCTTCACGCCTGGCTCACCACCTCGCGCACCCCCGCCGGCAGGCGCACCGTGAAGGTCGAGCCCTGCCCCAGCACGCTGGTGGCTACAATGTCGCCGCCCATCATGCGGCAGAAGTGGCGGCTGATGGCCAGCCCCAAGCCGGTGCCGCCATACCTGCGCGTTGTCGAGGCGTCGGCCTGGGTGAAGGGCTGAAACAGCCGCTCCAGCTGCTCCGCGCTGATGCCGATGCCAGTGTCGCACACCTCGAAGATGACCGACGACCGATGGATGACCACGTCTGGGCTATTGTCGGTCGTCAGTCGTCCGTCGTCCCTGCGCGCCCGCAGCGTTACTGTGCCGCCCTCGGTAAACTTCACCGCGTTGCTCAGCAGGTTCAGCAGCACCTGGCGCAGGCGAGTCTGGTCGGCGTGCAGCGCGCCAAGGTCGGGCGCGATCCACAGCTCCAGGCTGTTGCCGCGCTGGTGCAGCTGCGGCTCCACCGTGGCCGCCACCTCGTGCAGCAGCGGTAGCAGCTCCACCCAGCCAAGCTCAAGCTCCATCTTGCCCGCCTCGATCTTCGAGAGGTCGAGCAGATCGCTGATCAGGGCCAGCAGATGGCGTCCCGACCCCGTGATCTTGCGCAGGTCGGGCAGCAGATCGTCACGCTCGCTGCCTACAAGCTCCTCCTCTACCATCTCGCTGTAGCCAATAATGGCGTTCAACGGCGTGCGCAGCTCGTGGCTCATGTTGGCCAGAAAGGCGCTCTTAGCACGGCTCGCCGCCTCGGCATCCTCTTTGGCCTGCTGAAGCTCGGCCTCGAAACGCTTCTGGGCGCCGATGTCGCGCAGCACGATCACGCGCCCCGTCACCTGCCCCCGCCGGTCGCTCACCGGCGAGATCCGTAGGTCGTAGTGCTCCTGGCCGCGCCCGCGATCCACGGTAATCTCAGTGGCGACCGTGCTGAGCTCGCGGAAGCGGGCGATCAGCCGCTCCTGGCCGGGCAGCAGGTCGCGCACCAT
The DNA here is from genome assembly GCA_043752655.1 of Chloroflexota bacterium. Lineage (GTDB taxonomy): Bacteria > Chloroflexota > Chloroflexia > Chloroflexales > Chloroflexaceae > OHK40. The sequence continues at coordinate 6,504 of JAYUYB010000335.1, read as the reverse complement.
GCGGCCCGTGACCGCGCTGATCGGGCGGCCAATCAGGCGCAGAGCAGCAGGATTTGCGTCCACAATCCGCCGCTCGTGGTCGAGCACAAGCACCGCGTCGCCCATGTGCTCCAGCACCGCGTCGCGTGCCGCAGGGATAAGGTCGAGCATCTGGAAGCGCGTGATCCCGATCCAGAAGGCCACCCCCGTGAAGGCAAACGCGATCGGCGTCGGGTCCAGCTGCGTGAGCGGGCTGAGCTTCGTCACATAGAGAATGCTGGCGATCCACGGCAGCAGCACGCCGGCCAGCAGCGCCAGGGCCTGAAAGCGGTAGAGCGGCGGCGAGCGCAGCAGCGAGCGAAAGATCAGCACGGTGCCGATCAGGATCAGCGTGTAGCTCACGGCAACGTGGTTGTACCAGAGCGGACCGTTGCTGGTCTCCAGATAGTAGATGCCCACGGCGGGATCAAAGCGCAGCGCCCGCTCCGGCCAGAACAGCTCAAACCGCTCGTTGGTGAGCATGCCAACGACCGTCGCAACCTGCAAGGTGATCGGCAGCGCCACCGTGCGCCAGCGCAGCCAGCGCTCGTACCCGCTGTAGAGCATAGCGAAGGCAAGCCAGGCAAAGGGAATGCCGATAATGCCGATGTACTGGAGCCACACGAACATCAACTTGCCCGCAAATGTGGCGTTCGAGAGCTCCAGCACGTTGAACGACGACCAGATCACGGTGCCCACCAGGAGGGCAATAAAAGCCCGCACCAGCGGTAATTTGCGGCGCGGCCAGGCCAGCCTGAGCGTCGCCAGCGAGGTTATGGCGGCGAACAGCGGCAGCATGGCATAGGGCGTGTAGTACCAGACCATGAGTATATTGGGAGGCAATGTAAGCGCGTTCAGATCGAACCGCCTCAGAATAGCATCCCCGGCGCAGCCTGAGATTACAGTAGTGTGAATCAGCGCTTGACATCCCGCCTGACCGCACGTATCATGCCACCACTATTTAGTGGTGTCACCTTACACAGGCCAATGATGGATAGCGAGCAGCGGATCGAGCAGCTAGTCGCGCTGGGCCTTACGCGCTACGAGGCCGCAGCCTACGGGTCGCTGCTGGGCCGCCAGGGCTACACGCCCGCCCAGGTGGCGGCCCACGCAGGCGTGCCGCGCCAGCGCATCTACGACGTGCTGGCGGCCCTGAGCAACCGCGGCCTCTGCATCGAGCGCCACGTGAGCGGGCAGCGCCACTTCTACGCCGTGGACCCGGCGCTCGCCCTGCCGACGCTGCTCGACGAGCGCCGCCGCTTATTCGAAGCCGAGCAGGCGCGTGCGGAGAGCCAGGCCGAGGCGCTGGTGCGTGCCCTGGCCCCCGCATTCGCCGCCGGCAGCGACCAGGCCGACCCGCTGGACTACGTGGACGTGCTGCTCGACCGGCGCCGCGTGGCCGAGCGCGCGGTGCAGCTGGCCCAGGCCGCCGAGCGCGAGATCTGCGTGCTCTTCAAGGCGCCCCTGGTTGGCGGGCGCGAGGAGAACTTCGCCGAGGTGCGCGTGCCCCGCGAGCGCGGCGTGCGCTACCGCGCCCTCTACGAGCGCGCCCTGCTAAACGACCCCGAGCTTGCCGGCTGGGTGAGCCAGTTTATGCGCTGGGGCCAGGAGGCCCGCGCCATCGACAGCCTGCCGATCAAGTGCAACCTCTACGACGGCCGCGCCGCCCTGCTCTCGCTCCAGAACCCCATCACCGGCTCGCCCAGCTTTACGGCCCTGAGCGTCACCCACCCCGGCCTCGCCCAGACCCTCACCATCGCCTTCGAGGGGCTTTGGTTGCGGGGAGAGCCGCTCTAAACTATCGGAAGGAAACGACAATGGCGTCAACGCCCGACCCCCTAGACCTCTACGGAATTGATTATGTCGAGTTCTATGTGAGCAACGCTCGCCAGGCGGCGCACTTCTACCGCAGCACGCTCGGCCTCACCCCGGTGGCCTACGCGGGCCTGGAGACCGGCGTGCGCGACCGGACGAGCTACGTGCTCCAGCGGCGCTACGTGCGCTTTGTGCTTACGGCAGCGCTCACGCCCGGCCACCCGATCGGCGCGCATGTGGCCCGCCACGGCGACGGCGTGAAGGACGTCGCCCTGCGCGTGCGCGACTCCGCCGCAGCATACGCGGCCGCCGTTGCCAACGGCGCCACCGGCGTGCTGGAGCCCACCGTGTCCGAGGACGCCCACGGCCGCATCGTGAAGGCCAGCATCGCCACCTACGGCGAGACTGTGCACAGCTTCATCGAGCGCGATGGCTACGAGGGCGCCTTCATGCCCGGCTACCGCGCGATCGAGGAGCGCCCGCCCGTGCCCGAGACCGGCATCGCCGCCATCGACCATATCGTGGGCAACGTGGAGCTTGGCGCGATGGAGCAGTGGGTGAACTACTACCGCGACGTGCTCGGCTTCAAGCAGCTGATCCACTTTGACGACAAGGACATCTCCACCGAGTTCTCGGCCCTGATGTCGAAGGTGATGCAGAACGGCAGCGGCAAGATCAAGTTTCCGATCAACGAGCCGGCCGACGGTCGCAGAAAAAGCCAGATCGAGGAGTATCTGGAGTACTACGGCGGCCCCGGTGTGCAGCACCTGGCCCTCGCCACCGGCGACATCTGCGCCACCGTAGACGCCCTGCGCGCCGCCGGCATCCCCTTTATCAAGGTGCCGGAGAGCTACTACAACGATCTGGAGGGCCGCGTGGGCAAGATCGATGAGAGCCGCCAGGCGCTTCAGGCACGCGGCATCCTGGTAGACCGCGACGATGAGGGCTACCTGCTACAGATCTTCAGCCAGCCAATGCAGGATCGGCCCACCCTGTTCATCGAGATCATCCAGCGCAAGGGCAGCCGCGGCTTCGGCAAGGGCAACTTCAAGGCGCTCTTCGAGGCGATCGAGCGCGAGCAGGAGCAGCGTGGGAATCTGTGACAAAGAGACAAGGAGACAAGGAGACAAGGAGACAGCCCGTCGCTGCCGTCAGGTGGCTCCCGGTCTCCCGGTCTCCTTGTCTCCTTGTCTCCCCCGCTCCGCTATAATGTTCCAGTAAAGCAAGGGAACTGGAGCACTGCATGAAACTCGTTACATTCGTGCCCCCCGACGGCCCCGCGCGCGCCGGTGCGCTGCTGGGCGAGGCCGTGATCGACCTGGCCGCCGCCGCGCCCCTTGTCTTCGAGGAGACCGAGGGCCTGCGCTGGGATCTGCTCAGCCTGATCCGCGCCGACCAGGACGAGGTGAGCCTCGACTCCGCCGCTGATATTGTGGCCGCCGTAACCCAGATGCTCGGCCAGGCGCCCGAGCTCGCCGGCTTCGACCCCGACGGGCTGGGGTTTGGCGAGGAGGACGTGGCCCTGGCGGGCAGCCTCTCGATCGGCGGCGCCGCCATGCTGCTGCCGCTCAGCCAGGTGCGCCTGCTGGCCCCGCTGCCGCGCCCCACAAGCCTGCGCCTGTACGAGGGCTTCGAGGAGCACGCCATCGCCACGCACACCCTGCGCGGCACGAGCCTTCCCGGCGCCTGGTATCGCGGCCCCAGCTTCAGCTTCGCCAACCACGGCGCCGTCTTCGGCCCCAACGAGGCCGTGCCAATGCCGCTGGCCGAGGCGCTCGACTACGGACTTGGTATCGCCTGCGTGGTTGGCCGCAGCGCCCGCGACCTCGCCCCAGACGAGGCGCCCAGCGTGATCGCCGGCTACCTGCTGATGAACTGCTGGTTCAACCGCGACGCCGATGAGCTGGAGCAGGCCCTGGGCCGTGGCCCCATGAAATCCCGCGACTTCGCAACCTCGCTTGGCCCATGGCTCGTCACCCCCGACGAGCTGGAGCTCTACCAGGACGACGACGGGCGCTTGGGGCTGGTGCTGGTGGCCCGCGTGAACGGCGTCGAGCGCTCGCGGGCCACCTCGGCGCTTCAGTACTACCCCTTCGCCAAGCTGCTGGCCAACGCCAGCCGCGACACCACGCTCTTCCCTGGCGACGTGATAGGCGCGGGGCCTGTTGGCGGCGGCACTCTGCTAGAGGCCACGGCCGGCTTTGGCCCCTGGCTGGAGCGCGACGACATGGTGGAGCTGGAGGCGACAGGCCTGGGCGTGCTGCGCAACAGCGTGGAGTAGGGCGCTTCTCGTTATCCACAGATGACACAGATTTCCAGCCTATTTGTGCAGGTGTGCAACAAAAAATAGGCCGGAAATGGGCCGGAAATCTGTGGATGCGCCCTACGCCACAGCCCCCACCAGCGCCTCGGCCTGCTCGATCAGGGCGGCCAGATCGTAGCGGCGGCGTGTGATCACCTCGGGGATCTCGGGCAGCGGCGGCGGCGCCTGCTGCTGCGAGCCTGCGAGCTCCGCGCTACGGCCCAGGCTCTGCGCGGTGGGCCGCAGCGTGGCGAGAGCGGCGTAGCGCCGGGCCGCTGCGGCGCGCGAGGCAGTCCGCGCTGGGTCGAGCTGCCAGAGCGCATCGTCGATCAAGGCGCGCTGCTCCTCGTCGAACCACTCCTCGTCGAGGGCGGCCAGCTCCGCCGCAGCCGCGCCCGCCGTCTGCTCGCCGCTCAGCACGCGCAGGCGTGCGCGCAGCAGCAGCGCCGCCAGCTGCACGGCCTTGTTCGTGCCGAGCGTCTGCGACGTGCGCAGGGCCTCGTCGTTCAGGGCGGCGGCCTCACGTATGCGCCCCTGCGCAAAGCGCAGCTGCGCCAGATCTTGCCGAAACTCGCAGCTCCAGTACACCAGCCGGATCGAGTCGCAGAGCGTGATCGCCAGCTCGCCGACCTGCCCGGCCAGCTCAAGATCGCCCTGCTGCGCGTAGGCGCTTGCCACAAACCCCAGGCCCACGCTCAGATCGCGGCGCTCGCCAAGCTCCAGCCCGATCGCCAGCTGGAGCGCGTAGCAGCGCAGGGCGCCAGGCAGATCGCCCATCAGCTGGTGGCAGCGCCCGATCTCGCGCGCCAGCTTGGCCATCGAGCGCCGGTCGCCGATCTCGGCTGCGCGCGTCAGCAGCTCGTGAAACACCTCCACCGCCGCGCCGATCTGGCGCTGGAGCATGTAGACAAAGCCCATGCTGCTGCGCGTGCGCACCAGCAGGCTCCAGTCGGAGAGCCGCGCGGCCATCTCGGCGCTGCGCTCCAGGCAGTAGAGCGCCATCTCGTAATCGGAGATGGCCACATAGAGCACACCCATGTAGCCGACCGACTTGGCCACCAGGCCCTCGTCTCCCAGACGCACGGCGATCTCGTGGGTGTGCTCCAGCTGGCGCAGGCCGCGTGTATACTCGCCGATCTCGGTGAGCACATAGCCAAGCACCCAGAGCGCCTCGTAGTGGCCGGAAGGGTCGTCGAGGCGCTCCCAGATCGGCATCACCGCATCGATAATCGTGATGGCGCTGTCGTAGTCGCCGCGCGAGGCCAAGATATTCGCCAGCTCGGTGCGGCAGCGGGCCACGTCGAGCTGGCTGGCTTGCGCCTCGGCCAGGGCTAGAGCCTTGCGCACGGCAGCCTCGGCCTCCGGCCAGCGCCCCACCAGCTGGAGCACCTCGCCCTCGCGCAGCAGCACGCCGATCTGATCTGCGGGCTCTAGCAGTGGGCGCAGCCGACGATAGTAGCCGAGAGCGCTGTCGTTGGCGTAGGCCACGCGGGCGGCGTCGGCGGCCAGCCGGAAGAAGCGCCGCTGCTTCTCTAGCTCGTCGCTGCGCCCATAGTGGTACGCCAGCATATCGAGGTAGCGATCCAGCTCGTCGGGAAAGTGCGCCTCGATGTAGCGCGCCACCATGCCGTGCAGCATAGTGCGGGTAGAGAGCGTCAGGCTCTCGTAGGCAACCTCCTGCGTAACCACGTGCTTAAAAAGGTACTCCAGCTCGGGCTCAGCCTTCTCCAGAGCCGTCAGGTCGAGGCGGCTGAGGGTATCGAGCAGCGTATGAACCTGCTCGGGCTGGCCGAGCGGCGGGTAGATCGCCCAGAGCCAGCTGGCGCGGAAGGCGCGGCCAATCACGCTGGCCACCTTCAGCGTTACCTGCTCGGCCTCGGCGAGCCGGTCGATCCGGCTGATGATCAGGGCGCGCAGCGTGTCGGGCAGGCGCACGCCCTCCAGGGCCACGGCGTCGGAGGGGCTGATGCCCTGATCCTGAATATAGTTGATCATCTGGTCGATGTAGAAAGGGTTGCCCTGCGAGCGCGCGGTGATGCGCTCCACGAAGCTGGCGGGCAGCACGCCCCTTGCGCCAAACATGTAGCCGAACTTCATGCCGATCAGCCACTCGGTCTCACGCAGGCTAAACTCGCGCAGGTACAGCTCGCTGAAGTGAGGCAGGCGGGCCACGCGCAGGCGGGCCTGCTCGCGCTCAGGGGGCCTGTAGGCCAGCAGCAGCAGAACTGGCCGATCAACGATCGAGCGCGCCACCAGCTCCAGCAGATCGTGGGAGAGCTGGTCGATCCAGTGGCAGTCCTCGATCACCAGCAGGAGCGGCGTCGGTGCGACGCGCTCGCCCCGGCCCTCGCGGCGGCCGCCGCTGATCG
>JAYUYB010000334.1:0-4380 GCA_043752655.1 Chloroflexota bacterium | reverse complement strand
CGATAGCCGGACGGGCAGTATGAAGCGATGCAAGTGAGCCTTAAAGCAGTAGTGCGAGCGGTGGGGCTGGCGCTAGCCGTGGCCGCGCTGGCCGCGTGTGGCGCGAGGACGGCGGCGCGGCAGCCGACAGGCACGCCAGTGGCCGTGGTCTCGGCTGCGACGGTGGTGCCGCCACCGGCCCCCGCTGCTGTGCCCACTGTGGCGCAGGCGCTGGTGGTGAGCCCCACGCCTGCGCCGAGGGCTACCGCGCCTGCCCCCACAACGGCTGCGCCGCCCCCGTCGCCCACGCCACTTGGCGTGGGCATGCGCCAGCAGATTTTTAACGAGGTCTGGACGACGATCGACGAGAACTACCTCTACCCCGACTTCGGCGGGGCGGACTGGGCGGCCGTGCGCGCCGAGTTCGAGCCGCGCATCGCCGCCGCCGCCAACGATGCGGCCTTCTACGAGCTGATCGGCGTGATGGTGAACCAGCTCGGCGACGACCACTCGCGCTTCCTGCCACCCAGCGCCGCGCAACAGCAGGATCAGCTGACGAGCGGGCGCGAGGAGCAGGTGGGCATCGGCGTGATCACCCTGCCCCTGAGCGACTCGCTGCTGATCCAGCATATCTTCCCCGATAGCCCCGCCGCACGGGCGGGCCTACGCGCACGCGACCGCATCGTCACGATTGATGGCTTCTTCTACGCCCAGCGCGACATCCAGGGCCCCGAGGGCAGCAAGGTGCGGCTCACCGTGGTGCGCCCCGGCGAGCAAAGCCGCGACATCGTGATCACGCGGCGGCACATGGAGGGCCGCATCACGCCGCTGGTCCGGCGCCTGCCCGGCGATGTGGGCTACCTTAATATCACGACGCTCTGGGTAAACGATATGGACGCGCAGGTGAGCCAGGCGCTCGCCGCGATCAACACGCCGACGCCGCTGAACGGGCTGATCATCGATCTGCGCAGCAACCCCGGCGGCTGGCGCAGCGTGCTCACCGGTATTCTCGGCCACTTTGTGCGCGGCAATGTGGGCAGCTTCACAAGCCGCAAAGGCGACCTGCCCCTGCTGATCGAGCCTGGCGCCAGCCCGGATCTGCGCGGCATCCCACTCGTTGTGCTAGTGGACAGCGCGACGGCCTCGTACGCCGAGCTGATCGCGGCTGTGCTCCAGCGACGGGCCGGGGCCGTGGTGCTCGGCGCGCCCTCGGCCGGCAATACCGAGACGATCTACTCCTACGAGCTGAGCGGCGGCGCACGCCTCTGGGTGGCCCAGGAGGGCTTTCGCCTGAGCGATGGCACCAACCTGGAGGGCCTCGGCGTGCAGCCCGATATGAGCGTGCTCGACGACTGGACGCGCTACAGCGAGGCCCAGGATCCCGGTATTACCCTCGCCACCCAGCTGCTGACGCGGAGCGCGGGGGGGAAGTAGGGCGTCTGGACGGTGGACGCTGAGAGAGCGATCAGCATTATGAAGGCTCGCACAAACGACTGGGGCCTGGCGCTTACGCTTGGGATTGCCTTTGGCACGGGCCTCTGGAGCCTGGTGGCCGGGCGGCCCGAGCAGTGGCTGATCGTGGCGCTTCACGCCGTGAGCGGGCTCTGGCTCGGCCTGCTGCTGATCCCTAAGCTGCGACGCGTTGCCACACGGCTCTGGCCCCGCGATCCGAAGGCCTGGATCGGGCTGCTCTCCACGCTGCTCGCCCTGAGCGTGCTCGCGTCTGGTGTGGCCTGGGCGGCCGGCGGCAGCTTTGTGGCGCTCGGCTACAACCTGCTCAACTGGCACATCCTGCTCGGCTTCACGCTTGTGCTGCTCGTCTCGCTGCATATGCTGGCCCGCGCCAAACCGCTGCGCCGCGCAGAGCTTGCGGGCCGTCGCCAGGCGCTCCAGGTCGCACGCATGCTCGCCGGCGGCGCCCTGCTCTGGCCGCTCCAGGAGCTGCTCTACGACCAGCTCGGCACGGCTGGCGGTCGCCGTCGCTTCACTGGCTCGCGGCTCTGGGGCGACTTCACCGGCAACGCCTTCCCCGAGGTAAGCTGGGTCGCCGACCGGCCGCGCCCGCTCGACCAGGCCAGCTGGACGCTGCGTGTGGAGGGTCTGGTCGCCCGCCCGCTTGCGCTCGGCATCGCGGAGCTGGACGGAAGCGATCAGCTCGACGCGACGCTGGATTGCACGGGCGGCTTCTACACAACTCAGCGCTGGTCTGGCCGCCGGTTGGGCGCCCTGCTCGACATGGCAGGCGTCGACCCGCGTGCCGCCTGGGTCGGCTTTGTCTCGGTGACGGGCTACCGCTGGAGTCTGCCGCTTGCCCAGGCCCGCGAGGCGCTTGTGGCAGCCCGCGTTGGCGGCGAGTATCTGGCACACGGCCACGGCGCCCCGGCCCGCCTTGTGGCCCCCGGCGAGCGCGGGTTTGTCTGGGTGAAGTGGCTCGCCGCGATCGAGCTGCGCGCCGCGCCCGACCTCGGCCAGCTCGCCGCGATCAACAGCAGCTGGTTAAGCCCTGCCGGGCGGGGGGACGGGTAACGACATGTATAGAGGTGAGCCGATGAGCGAGTCGTTTAAGCGCGCGGCGGAGCTGCTGCTCGCGACGAAGCGGGTGGCGGTGATCACGGGGGCAGGCATCAGCAGGCCCTCCGGCATCCCCGATTTCCGTAGCCCCAATGGAATCTGGGCGCGCATCGACCCCAGCAAGGTGGCCTCGCTGGGCGCGTTTCGGCGCGACCCGGACGGCTTCTATCGCTGGCTCTCTGGCCTGCTCGGCCCGATGCTCGCGGCCTGCCCCAACCCCGCCCACCTCGCGCTCGCGGCCCTGGAAGCGGCAGGGCGGGTGGGCGGCGTGATCACACAGAACATCGACGGGCTGCACCAGCAGGCCGGCTCGCGCCGGGTCTTCGAGCTGCACGGCAACCTGCGCGGGGCAACCTGCGTGGAGTGCGGTCGCCAGGTGCCCGTCGAGCCGCTACTGCGCAGCGTGCGCCGTGGCCGCGCCCCGCGCTGCAGCTGCGGCGGCGCCTTCAAGCCCGATGTGGTGCTCTTCGACGAGCCGCTGCCCCAGGGGATCTTATGGCTGGCCCACAAGGCGCTGGAGGAGTGCGACCTGCTGCTTGTGGCCGGCACCTCGCTGGAGGTGGCGCCGGCCTGCGACCTGCCGCTTGTGGCTGCGAAGCACGGGGCGCGCATCGTGATCGTGAACCTGGAGCCGACCTACCTCGACGAGCACGCCGACGCGGTGCTGCACGCCGATGTGGCCACGGCTATCCCGGCCCTGGTTGCGCCGCTCCTGGCCCAAGTAGTGCAGATTGCAGATTGAGCGCGGCCGGAAAGACAGCGTAAGGGAGGCACCGATGTGGGACACAACAACGGCGTTCGGGCAGCGGGTTGAGCGCTATCTGGCGGAGCGGCAGATCATCTGGCTGATCACCACGGGCGACAACGGGGCACCGCAGCCCAGCCCGGTCTGGTTTCTGCACGAGGGCGATACGCTGCTGATCTACTCTAAGCCCAGCGCGCCCAAGGTGCGCAACATCCAGGCGCGCCCAGCGGTGGCACTGCACTTCGACAGCGACCCTCACGGGAATGATGTGGTGATCCTGCACGGCACCGCCGCGCTTGACCCAGCTGCTCCACGGGGCGACAAGCACCCGGCCTACGTAGAGAAGTATCGCGGGGGCATCGACAGCCTGGGGCAGTCGCCCGACGCGTTCGCCGAGACCTACGCGGCGGCGCTGCGGGTGACACTCACGAAGGTGCGGGGGTGGTGACGGTGGACGGTGGACGGTGGACGGTGGACGGTGGACGGTGCCGCAAGCTACCGTTGCTCGTCTACAGTCGCTCGTCTTCCGACGGTTTCGCCACCTACCGTCTACCGTCCACCGTCTTCCCTTCTCTGTAGGAATGTACTATGCGCAAGCTCACCACGATGATCGCCCTGATCGCCCTCTGCCTCACGCTCACACCTACCTATGCCCAGAGCTTCCCCGAGACCGGCTACAGCCTCGCTGGCAGATTTGCCGCGTTCTGGGGCCAGAACGGCGGGCTGCCCGTGTTCGGCTTCCCAATCTCCGACCAGGCGCCCGAGCTTGGGAGCGAGGGCGTGTTCACCACGCAGTGGCTGGAGCGGGAGCGCTTTGAGCTGCACCCCGAGTACGCCACCCCCTACGATGTGCTGCTCGGTCGCCTCGGCGACGAGGCGCTGCGCCGCCAGGGCCGCGACTGGCGCGCAACAGGCCCCGAGCAGCCCCGGCCCGGATGCTACTTTTTTACGGAGACGGGCCGCAATCTATGCGAGCCCTTCCTGAGCTACTGGCGCACCAACGGCCTGGAGTTCGACGGGCGCGGCGGCACAGGCTACGCGGAGAGCCTGGCGCTGTTCGGCCTGCCGCTCACCGCACCCGCCGT
>JAYUYB010000333.1:0-4386 GCA_043752655.1 Chloroflexota bacterium | reverse complement strand
CCACCGTCTGTGCTTGGTGTCGCCGCCGAGCTAGTGGAGTACGACACCCACTACGCGGCGGTGGTGCGCCAGCTGCTTGGCCGCGTGCTGATTGTGCGCGACCTACCCACCGCCCGCGCCGAGCTGCGCCGGCTTAGCGGCGGCTGGACGATCGTCACCCTCGGCGGCGAGCAGGTGAGCAGCGGCGGCTCCGTAACCGGCGGCGCCCAGACGAAGGAGAGCGGGGCGCTGCGCCGCGAGCGCGAGCTGCGCGAGCTGCCGGGCCAGGTGGCCGCCGCCCGCGCCGCCCTGGAGCGCGCCGAGGCCCGCCGCGTCGAGCTGGAGGCGGGAGCCCAGGCGCTCGCAGCACGTCTGCGCGAGCTAGAGGGACGTGCCCGTCAGGGCCAGGAATTGCTCGACCAGGCCCGCACCAGCCTCGCGGCGGCCCAGGCCAGGGTTGCCCAGGCCGAGCAGGAGCGCACCTGGACTGAGCAGCGCCGCGCGCGCCTGGCCGCCGACAGCACCGCCCTCGCCGCCCAGCGCGAGCAGGGCGCTCACCGCCTGCTGGCCGCCGAGGCCGCCGCCACCGGCGCTGAGGCGGGCTTCGGCGCGCTGCGCACGCGCCAAGAGGCCCAGGCCCAGGCCGACCGCGCCGCTCAGGAGCGCCTTGCCACGCTGCGGGCCGCCGCGAGCGCCGCAGAGGCCCAGCTACGCGCTGGCCGCAACCTGCGCGCCGCCCACGAGCAGGCGCTGAGCCTGGTAGCCCGCCAGGAGGCCGAGCTCGACCAGGGCGTAGCCGAGCTTGCCACCGAGCGCGAGCAGCTTGTGGCCGAGCACGAGCGGGCCGAGGCCACACACAAGGTGCTGCTGGCCGAGATCGACGCCCTGCGCGCCCGCATCGACCCGGCCGAGCTGGAGCTGCGCGACGACGAGGCCAAGCTTGGCGAGCTGGAGCAGCGCGAGGCCCACGCCACAACCACGCTGCTAGCGCAGGAGAGCGCCCACGGCCGCGCCGCCCTCGAGGCCCAACGCGCCGCCGACCGCCAGGAGAGCCTGTTTGAGCGCGCTGCCGCCGATGGCGTGGATCTGGACGGTGGCGTAGAACTGGACGGTGGACGGTGGACGGTAGACGGTGAGAACGCTCCGCCGCTACCGTCCACCGTCCACCGTCTACCGTCTGAGCGTCAAAGCGCAGAGGACGCTCCGCCGCCACCGTCCACCGTCCACCGTCTACCGTCTGAGCTTGCGAGCGACATAGATGCCCTCAAAACAAAAATCCTGCGCCTCGGCGTGGTCAACCCGCTGGCCCTGGAGGAGTACGAGGAGACCGCCGAGCGCCAGGGCTTCCTGAGCGGGCAGCTGGCGGATCTGCGCGCGGCCAGCGCCACCTTGCTGGAGCTGATCGCCGAGCTTGACGCGGCTATGAGCAGCCGCTTCACCGCCACCTTCCACGCAGTGGCGGCCGAGTTCGAGCAGAGCTTCGCCCGCCTCTTCGGCGGCGGCTCCGCCAAGCTTGTGCTCACCGGCGGCCCCCAGGCCAACGGCGCCGAGCCAGGCGAGGGCGATGCGCTGGCGGAAAGCTCGCTGGCGGGCAGCAAGGTACAGGGCGTGGAGATCATCGCGCGGCCGCCCGGCAAAAAGCAGCAGAGCATCGCGCTGCTCTCGGGCGGCGAGCGCACGCTCACGGCGGCCGCCCTGCTCTTCGCCATCCTTAAGGTGAATCCTAGTCCCTTCTGCATTCTGGACGAGACCGACGCCGCGCTCGATGAGTCGAACGTGGGCCGCTTCCGCGACGCGCTGCGCTTCCTCACCGAGCAGACCCAGTTCATCCTGATCACCCATAACCGTGGCACGATCGAGGCCGCCGACACGCTCTACGGCGTAACAATGGGCGACGACGGCGCATCCAAAACGATCTCCCTACGCGTCGAGGAGTACGTCGCCGCAACCTAAACAGGTGAGGCCGCGCAGGCGGCCTTCGCCCAGGAGTAGCCGGTTGCTTCAGCAACCGGCATGCTACAATCACAGAAGAAACCTGGCAGCAGCGTAAGAGGATCACTATGAGCGTCACAAGCGTTGCAGTGGAGCAGCCGACCGTCGCGCTGGTCTGGCCCAAAGCCGGTCTCACGATCGAGCTGGCGTCCCTACAGGGCCTCTGGACCGACGAGATGTACCTTCGGCTCACGCAGCAGACCAATAATCTGATCGAGTTTACCGACGGGGATATCGAGGCGTTGCCCATGCCGACCCGCAAACATCAACGCATACTCGCCTTGCTCTACGGCCTGTTCTTGAAGCTGGTACATCCCCAAGGCGGTGAGGTGCTCTTCGCCGCACTGCGCATGCAGATCCGCCCCGGCAAGTTCCGCGAGCCGGATCTGCTGCTGCTGCTCGACAAGCGCGACCCGCGCAATCAGGAGGAGTACTGGCTAGGGGCCGACCTGGTGCTGGAGATCGTCAGCCCCGACAACCCCGAGCGCGACACGGTGACGAAGCGCGCCGACTACGCCGAGGCTGGTATCCCCGAGTACTGGATCGTCAACCCGCTCGACGAGACGATCACCGTGCTTACTCTGGAAGATGGCAACTATGTTGAGCATGGCCTGTTCCGACGCGGCGAGCGGGCAAGCTCGCGCCTCCTGAGCGCGTTTGTCGTCGCTGTGGACGCCGTGCTCGACGCGGAGTAGCGGTTCTCAACAAAGCGGCGCTGCTTACTCAGGTACTTGACAGCGCGCACACGCTCTGCTATCATCTCGCAAGCACACGAACAATTCAATCGCGCAGCTCATCCAGAGCGGTGGAGGGAACGGCCCTACGAAACCGCGGCAACCCCCCTGTTTGGGGATGGTGCCAAATCCGTCAGTAGCAATCTGGAAGATGAGCGGCACGCCAGGCCGATCTCTTTTGATTCTGCCTGTGTCTGCCCTCATCGTATCCCGATGAGGGTTTTTTGTTGTCCCCAAAGCACAGAGGAGCACCCCCATGTCCGAGACCCCGCAGTTCACCGGCATCGAGACGCTGGCCCTCCACGGCGGGCAGGTGCCCGACCCCACCACCGGCGCACGCGCCGTGCCGATCTACCAGACTACCTCGTACCAGTTTCAGGATACCGACCACGCCGCGCGCCTGTTTGGGCTCCAGGAATTTGGCAACATCTACACCCGCATTATGAACCCCACCAGCGACGTGCTGGAGAAGCGCATCGCTGCGCTTGAGGGCGGCGTTGCCGCGCTGGCCGTGGCCTCTGGCCAGGCCGCCGAGACCCTGGCGATCCTCAATCTCGCCAGCAGCGGCGACAACATCGTGGCCTCCACCGACCTCTACGGCGGCACGTACAACCTGTTCCGCCACACCCTGCCCAAGCTCGGCATCACCACGCGCTTTGTGGACGGGCGCGACATCGAGGGCTTCCGCGCCGCCATCGACAGCCGCACCAAGGCCTTCTTTCTGGAGCTGGTGGGCAACCCCCGGCTGGATGTGCTGGACCTTGAGCGCATCGCCGCCGTGGCCCACGAGGCCGGCGTGGCCGTAATCGTGGACGCGACGACCGTGACGCCCTACCTGTGGCAGCCGCTCAAACACGGCGCCGACATTGTGATCCACTCGGCCACCAAGTATATCGGCGGCCATGGCACCAGCATCGGCGGCCTGATCGTAGATGGCGGCGCGTTCGACTGGGCCAACGGGCGCTACCCCGAGTTCACCGAGCCCGACCCGAGCTACCACGGGCTTGTCTACAGCCAGGCCCTCGGCAACATCGCCTTCATCATCAAGGCCCGTGTGCAGGGCCTGCGCGATCTTGGCGCCGCGATCAGCCCGTTCAACTCATTCCTGCTGCTCCAGGGCCTAGAGACGCTGCCGCTGCGTATGGAGCGCCACAGCCAGAACGCGCTTGGGGTGGCCCGCTACCTCAGCGAGCACAGCAAGGTGGCCTGGGTGAACTACCCCGGCCTGCCCGATCACCCCACTTACGAACTGGCCAAGAAGTATCTGCCGAAGGGCCAGAGCGGCATCCTCGGCTTCGGGATCAAGGGCGGCAAGGCGGCCGGCAAGACATTTATCGACAGCCTCAAGCTGATCTCGCACCTCGCAAACGTCGGCGACGCCAAGAGCCTGGCCATCCACCCCGCCTCCACCACCCACAGCCAGCTCACTGCCGAGGAGCAGAAGCTCACCGGCGTAAGCGACGACTACGTGCGCCTCTCGATCGGCATCGAGACGCTGTCCGACATCATCGCGGATCTGGACGCCGCGCTGGCGCGCGTCTAACGTAAGTACTGAGTGCTGAGTGCTAAGTGCTGAGTGGAAGCAGAACCACTCAGCACTCGGCGCATCGCCAGGAGCCCCCGAATGACGCAGACTCAGTACTCGGCACTCAGCACTCAGCACTCTGAGGGCGTCGGAGTC
>JAYUYB010000332.1:0-20977 GCA_043752655.1 Chloroflexota bacterium | reverse complement strand
CCGCCCTGCCGGGGCTGCGCAACGAGGCCCGCCAGGTGCTCACGCGCTTCCGGCCCGCCACCCTCGGCCAGGCAGGGCGCCTTGCTGGCATCAACCCTGCCGACGTGACCATTCTGCTGTTCGCCATCGAGCGCCAGGCGGCGGCAGGGTAACGGAGAGGTGTTAGTGGCGCCGCTGGCAGGCGTGCGGGGCGCCACAGGCGTGAGTATCGCAGCCCACTATGTAGTCATCGTAGCTACTTCACTATCGGCTATCAGAACTGGGGCGTGGCAATCGGCGGGAGGCTGCTCTCGGTGCGCGCGGGCTCGGGGGTGGGCCCTTCAGTTGGCGCTGGCGCCTCGGTGGGCGCCTCGGTCGTTGAGCTCGGCTCTAACGTGGGCGCCTCGGTCGCCGCAGTGCTGGTCGAGCTTGGCTCTACCGTGGGCGGCTCGGGCGTAACCGTCAGGAGGTCGGAGGGGGTGTTGGTGGGCGGCTCGGGCACGAAGGTGAAGGTGGGCGGCGGGGGGATGTAGAGCGTCGGCGTAAGCGTGATCGCCTCCAGCGTGGGCAGCGGCGCCTCGGTTGGAGTTGAGGTTGGCGTGGCGCTTGGCGCTGGGCGCGGTGTGCGCGTGGGCCTGCGCGTGGCTGTGGCGCTTGGCGGCTCGTCTGTGGCAGTAGCCCTCGGCGGCGCGGACGTGGGCGACGGCGAGGGGACGCCCACGGGGAGCTGCCCGGAGTTATCGGTGGGCGCGGGCGATGCGGGCGGAAAGCCCCAGCCGCCGAAGAGCGCGCCGCCACTGGCGAGGCCAATCCCGGCCACGGCGTAGAACAGTAGGATCAGGCCAAGGAGCCCAACGAGCAGGCCGTAAATTGCCCTGTCGCGCGGGGCGAGCCCGGCGAGCCAGCCGCGCAGGCCGCCACCCGCCGTGGCGAGGGCAGGCTCTAGCCGGGGTGGCGGCGGGGGCGGGAGTGGCGTTGAAGGGAGGCCGGAGCCCGTGTATAATGGGCACTTGACATGGTTCGGCGACAGGCAATACGAGCTCTGGTAGTTTGGCTCGAAGCTTGGAATCTCCTGGGCCTGGCCCGCAGAGTAGCAGCGGTGCTCGGGTGTCGGCGAGGCGAAGCGGATCGCCTGATTCTGCTTCAGCCCCAGATAGGGGCAGTGGCCTGTCGGCTCGACCATAGTGCGTTACGTGCTCCAGCGATGGTGCGGTCGCCCGCTATTATAGGCCTCGGTTACAGCGGCGTCAAAGAAATACAGGTTGCTATGCGCATCGTGGTCGTCTCAGACATTCACTCGAACCTTTTGGCCCTCGAGATGGTGCTCGCCGTAGCAGGCCCCCACGATGCGCTCTGGTGCCTCGGCGACACGATCGGCTACGGCCCACGCCCCAACGAGTGCGTCGCCCTGATGCGCCAGCACGCCACTATCGCCATCTCTGGCAACCACGACCTGGCCTGCCTTGGCAAGATCGACCTGCGCGACTTCAACCCCGACGCCCGCAAGGCCAATATCTGGAACGGCGAGCAGCTCAGCGCCGAGCACCGCGCTTGGCTCGAGGGCCTCACCCCGGCCGCCCCAGTGGATGCGCAGTTTACGCTGGCCCACGGCAGCCCGCGCGAGCCGATCTGGGAGTATCTGCTCTCGCCCGAGCAGGCGATGGCGAACTTTGCGCTCTTTACCCAGGCGGTCTGCCTGATCGGCCACTCGCACGTGCAGCTTGGCTTCCGCCTGCCCCCCGGCGCCGAGCGCTGCGAGCGCTTCCTCCCCGACCGCTCGCGCACTGTGCAGCTAGAAGATCAGACGCGCTACTTTATCAACCCCGGCAGCGTTGGGCAGCCCCGCGACCAGGACCCCCGCGCCGCTTATGCGGTAATCGACAGCGACTCAGGCAGCGTGCGCTTCAACCGCGTCGAGTACGATATCGCCAAGACCCAGCGCCAGATGAGCGAGCACGGCCTGCCCTCAGCGCTGATCAAACGGCTCGAGTTCGGCATGTAGCCGCCATGCTGAAAGAACGTGCTCCCCACACGTATCTGGCACGATGAGCGAGCTGTCATCCCTCGACGCGGGCGCGTTCAGCCGAAGCTCAGCTGTGCAAGCTACAACCCACGTAGGATTCTGGGGGCGCAGCAGGCTGCGCCCTTCGTAGCGCGAGAATTACGAGCATATGCAGAACGAGTCTCGCCGCGCGCCGGCCCCGACCGCCCCGCGCGTGCCCACGCCCCTGATTATCGTCGCCGGTATCGCCCTGCTTGTCAGCCTGATCCTAGCCGTGCCCGGCGACCCCGAGTGGTGGAAGGTGATCGTGCTGGGGATCGTGCAGGGCGTCACCGAGTGGCTGCCGATCTCCTCCACCGGCCACCTGCTGATCGTCTCCAAGCTGCTCAATTATAGCGGCAGCCTGAATGGCACCTTCGAGATCGTCATCCAGATCGGCACGGTGCTCTCGGTGGTGGCGTTCTACTTCAGCGATCTGCTGGCCCAGGCCCGCGCCGTGCTCGGCCAGGGCACGCCAGGCGAGGTGCAGTCGGCCCGCCGCCTCTGGCTCGCTGTGATCGTCGCCTTTGTGCCCGCCGCCGGCGTCGGCCTGCTGCTGAAGGATTTTATCCAGGGCGTGCTCTTCGATTCACCTGCGGTGATCGCGTGCGCCCTGATCGTTGGCGGGGTGATCTTTCTGATCATCGAGCGGCTGCCGCCACGCGCCAACCTCACAGGCGAGCTCGGGCAGATCAAGCTCACGCAGGGGCTTGGCGTGGGCCTTGCGCAGCTCTTCGCGCTCATCCCCGGCATGTCGCGCTCGGGCTCGTCGATCGTCGGCGGGCTGCTCGCGGGGCTAGATCGGCGCACCGCCACGGCGTTCTCGTTCTACCTCTCGATCCCCATCCTTAGCGCCGCCACGCTCGCCGCGCTGGTCGGTAGCCTGGACGAGATCCAGCCCGCCGACTGGAGCCGCCTTGCGCTCGGCGCGGTGGTGGCCATGATCGTCGGCTACCTGACGATCGGCTGGCTGCTGCGCTACATCGCCCGCAACAACTTTGTGCTCTTTGGCTACTACCGCATCGCTGTGGGCCTGCTGATCCTGGCGCTGGTGGGGCTGGGGATGCTGTAGGGGAACCGGGAGACAGGGAGCATCGCTCGCTGCGCTCGCTGGGGAGACAGGGAGACAAGGAGCGCCTAACGGCGAGGATGGGCGGTCTCCTTGTCTCCCTGTCTCCTTATGGTAGCAGCCGCTGGAGCACGCGCACCAGCCGCTTCTGGGCCTCGGGCACGGGGTCGTCGAGCGTTACCTGGCGCAGCTTACCGCCAACGCGCGCCGCGATCTCGTAGCTGTAGCCGTCGGGGGTGGCCTTGCGCTTGCGGTGGCTCACGCGCGTGAGGCCGCTTTGCAGCAGCAGGCGCTCCAGCGTGGCCAGGGCCTCGTCGGTGATGCGGCGCTTGCGACCGGCTGTGCCCTCCAGCGGCTCCACCCAGCCTGTGCGCGACACCAGCACCCCGCGCGAGCTGAAGCGCATGCCGCCGCTCTTGCGGAATGCCACGAGCGCGCCGTGGGGCAGCGCCAGGGCCTCGTCATCTGGGGCTGGCGTTGGCGCATCGGGGTCGGCGCTCAGCGAGTGGTCGAACCCGGCGGCGCCCAGGCCGCCAAGCGAGAAACCGCCCGTGGGCAGGCCGGGCGGCTCGTGCTGCTCCTCGGGATCGCTCATTGCACCACCACGCTCTCGATAATGCGGTCGAGCTGCTGCCGGGCCGCGACAAACACGTTCTCGGGGGCGGCGAGCGTGAAGTAGTAAGACGTATCGCCCGCCACGACGATATACTCGCGCGCCTGCACCACCACCGGCAGCGAGGCGCGGCGCGGCTCGTCGATCGGCTGCACCACGTAGGCGTACTCCGATACCAATGCGCGGGCGCCGCCCACCAAGCTCTCGCTCTCGTCGAGGAAGTGGTAGCCGTCCAGCTGCTGGCGCTCCTCCACGCGTCGGTCCAGCAGGGTCTGGAGCGTAGGCGGAGCGCCTGGCTCAAGCTCGCGCTGCTCCACGCTGAGGCTGGTTTTGAACGGCGAGGGGGTGCCGGGATCCACCACGCGCAGGGTTACGTCCTGGAGCGACTCTGCGCTGTTCCAGCTGGCGGGGTAGGCGAAGCTGAGCGGCGAGCCCTCGTCGGTGAAGGTGGTGGTGCGGCCGGTTGTGCTGAGCATCAGCCAGAGGCCTCCGAGCAGGCAGAGCGCCGCGATCAGGGCCACGCCAAGATCTTTCGGCCCCATGCGCAGGCCGTAGATTGTGTTGTCGCTGGTGGGCTGAGTCATGCCTAACGTCTCCTGACGACCGGCTATCGGCTAGTGCGGCGCAGCGTCACCTCGGTGGTGCGGCGCATGAGGAAGGCCAGGGCCAGGAAGGCAGCGAGGGCAACGGCGAGGCCGAACAGTAGCGAGCGCCACGGGTTGACGCTGAGGCCGGAGGCGCTCACCTCGCCGATCAGCCAGCTGAAGAGGCCGTTAAGCAGCGTGGAGAGTGCGAAGCCCATGGGCACCCACCAGACCGGGCGGTGCTCGAACTTGGCCTCGGCCATAAACCAGCCCTGGAGCCCGCCGAACGAGGCCGCCGCCAGGGCCGTGGTGACGGTGCTGATCACGCCGGGGCCGAGGGCGACGCCGCCATTGCTGAGCACGAAGTGGAGATTCGTCACCATCGCGGTGCCAAGGCCGGCAACCGTGCCGTAGACGATGCCGTCCATGCGCTCGTCGAATTCCTCGGTGTCGTAGACGAGCAGGCGCACCACGAGGTAGACGATCGCCTGGTAGGTGGCGCCGACAATCAGGATCGACGCAAGCAGCGAGGTGACGTCCGAGTAAGGCGCCCAGCTGGAGAGCTGAAACCACTCGTTGATCACGCGGCGGGCGAAGACATCGGTGAGCAGGGCGGCGAGCAGGAAGACGGCGGCGACCATCTGCTTCGGCTCGGGCTCCAGCCGATCCTGCTGGTAGAAGAAGACCAGCCAGAGCAGCGAGGGGATCACGGCGAGCAGTACGCCGGCCACCAGCAGGCCGCTGCTGCTGAGCGGGCCGAGGAAGCCGGCGCCAAACGCGATCACGGCGGCCAGCGCGGCGATGCCGACGATCTGGAGGAGCGTGGCGCGCCAGAAGCCGCTGTGGGGCCGGTTCACCGCCGCGAAGTGGCGCGCACAGTAGGCCCGCCCGCCGAGGGTGTTGTACGGCGGCGTGAGCTGCTCGTGGCAGACGCAGCAGATTACTTTGGGTTCGTCGCTCATAGCGTGTGATCCCTATGTGCCCTGGAGGGGGCGCCCAGAGGGGCGCCCTTACGGGTGGCTTATCGCCCTTTCCGGAGCTGTGCATCTACCCGATGCGGGTTGCTGGCGTTATTGGGGATCTCGACCTCCTCGTCGGCGACGATGGGCCTGTAGCCGGAGCCGAAGACGATCACGCTGTAGCGCTGCCCGCGCGGGATGGCGGCCTCGGTCTGGTAGATGCCCTGGCGATCCGTGACGCCGTAGGTCAGGATCTCGTCCGAGGAGAGGTTGTCGTCGGCGGCCGCCTGGCTGGCCGAGGTGCCTGGGCGGATCACGAAGAACTGCACGCCCTCGATGCCGCGCTTCGTGCTGGCATCGGTGATCTGGCCCTGGAGGTAGACGAGGTTGGCATTGGTGGTGGGCGGCGCGGCTGGGCCATTGCCCGTGGTACATGCCACCAGCGCTACGTCGTCGACAAACATGCTCGACACGTTGCCGCGCGGGTTTTCGGCGGAGAAGACTATTCGGACCGCCTTACCGGCCTGCTGCGAGACATCGAAGCCTGCCTCGTTCCAGCTATCGTCGCCCTGGCTGGAGGAGAGCTCCTCCAGAACGGCCAGCGGGTCGCCGTTGGTGTTGGCGAGCAGCACGCCGAAGGTGGCGTCGCCGACGAAGGCCCCAAGCAGGCCGGTGGACTCCGCGTGGATCAGGCGGGCGTAGCGCAGTTCCACGCGGGTGGCGTTGGCCGGAATGCGCACATCCTGATAAATATACTGGAGCGTCTCCTGGTCGGTGCCGCCGAGCCAGGCGCTGTAGCGACCGCTGCGGGGCAGCTGTGTGTCGATAATCGGCGTATCACCCTGCACTACCTCGGTCCAGGCGCCCTGTTGCTCGAAGCCGCCAGCGACGATCAGATCGGTGCAGCCGGCAGGGAGCGCGGGGGCGGGCGCCTGGGGCGCGGGGCCACCCGACGGAGTATCGCCGGGATCCAGCACGGGGCCGCCGGTGTCAGCGCCTGCGGCGGTGATGCCCACCTGAGCGTAGGCACGCTGCACGGCCGCCGCATCGGCGCCCTGGCCGTAGAGGTCGGCGGCGGCGCGCACGCTGGCGTTGGCGGCGTCCACAAAGTCGGAGCTGGGCGTAAGATACTGGGTGATAGTGCGGTAGGCGATCTGCTCGGTCTTCTCGCGGCCGATGGCCTGGGCCATCAGGTAGTGCACGTAGTTGGGGATGCCGCTGTTGATATGCACGCCGCCGTTATCGGCGCGGCGCGAGTTGGGCAGGTTGGCGTACTGATCCATCGTGGCCGGCTGGCCCACGCCGCCGAGCGGGTCGTTGGGGTCGTAGAAGCCGCCAGCGTTCGGGTCCTGAAGGCTGCGCAGGTAGCGGATGGGGAAGGGCGGCGACTTGATCACGTCCTCGCCGATCAGCCAGTCGTCGCGGTCGATCATCGCGCCGAAGACATCGGCGTAGGACTCGTTCAGCGCGCCGGACTGCGACTCGTAGATCAGGTTGGCGCCGTTCTCGATCACGCCGTGGGTAAACTCGTGGCCGATCACATCCAGGCCGTAGGGCAGCGGCTTAAAGATCTGCCCGCCGTCGCCGTAGATCATCTGGCCGTACTCGCCCACCCAGGCGGCGTTCTCGGCGTCCTGCGGGTCGCTGCCGAAGTTCACGGTCGAGACCATCGCCATGCCCTGGCCGTCGATCGAGTCGCGCTTGAAGGTTTTGAAGAAATAATCGTAGACCACGCCTGCCCCATCGTGGGCGGCCTGGGCGATGGGATCGCGTGAGCGCTCCCCCTCATCGATCAGCAGGCGGCCAGGGATGCGGGTGTCGTTCTGCGCCGAGAAGGTGCGGCGGCGCTTGATCGGCATCACCCCGTCGATGGCGTGAACCACAACGTTGCGGCGGGCGTTGATGAAGTAGCTCCACTGGCTGAGTGGCGAGCCAGTGAGGATCGTCACCTGCCAGACCAGCGTCGCGCTGCCGTTGGCATCGACATACACCGCGAGGCGCGTGTCATCGTGCGAGGCGACGATCTGGACCGTGGCGAGCTCCAGGGGCAGCAGCTGCTCGCCGCGCAGGTTGGCGAGCGCCGTAGCGCGCGCCTGCTCGGGCGTGATCGTCGGCGCGGTGTCGAGCTCGATCGCAGGCTGAAACTGGCCATTCACGGCCACGATGCGCGCGTCGGCGTCGAGATGCACCACAAGCTGGCGCCCAAAGACAGGCAGGCCGCGGTAGCGCTGGTCGAGGCGCACGTGGCTGTAACCGAGCTGCTGGTCGGGCTCGACGCGCAGGAGCTGTAGCTCGTCGGCGGCGCTGCGCAGGCCGAACAGGGCGCGGTTCTGGTCGAGGAAGCCACGAGCTGTGGCCACGGGGTTGCCGAGCTCCACTGAGGTTGGTGTGTAGGGGAGGCGCCCGTCGGCGAGGCGCGGGGTGACAAACTCGGCAACGCCGGTGCGCTGGTCAAACGAGGCGTCGAGCTGTGTGTCGGCGCGGGCCTGGAGCGCCGCAAGAGCCTGGTGCGCGCTGGGTTCGCCGGTGAGGGGCGCGGTGGCGGCGGAGTTGGCGGCGGAGTTGGCGACCAGCGGGGGTACGAAGCGCGCGGGGCGGTCGAGCTGCGGCCACACAAGCGGCATGGCGGCCAGCAGATAGATCAGGGCCAGCACAGCGAGCGGCAGATGCTGGCGCCTGAGGATCGGGCTACGCTTCATTGGTGCAGTTCCAGGCTGGACAGGGAGACAGGGAGACAGGGAGACAGGGAGACAGGGAGACAGGGAGACAGGGAGACAGGGAGACAGGGAGACAACTCTGGTGCTCCGATAGGCGCTCCTTGTCTCCTTGTCTCCCTAGCGAGCGCAGCGAGCGATGCTCCTTGTCTCCTTGTCATTCCGCGCTCTGACGTGCCAGGTAGTAGGTCATACTATGGAGCACAGCGATAGGATCGATATAGCGCACCCAGACATCATCGGGAACCTGGAGGATAATCGGGGCGTAGTTGAGGATGGCGCGCACACCTGCCTGGATCAGCAAGTCTGCAACGCTCTGGCCAACAGCGGCGGGCACGGCGATGATCGCCAGACGCGCGTCCTGCTCGCGGACAATCTGGTTGAGGTTGCCGAAGTCCTGGATCGGCAGATCGCCCACAAGCTGGCCGAGCTTGGCGGGGTCGCTATCGAAGAGTGCGACGAGCTTCAGGCCCTGGCTGCGGAAGCCCTCGTAGCGCGCGATGGCCTGCCCCAGGTAGCCCACGCCCACGAGCACTACGGGCCAGCTGTGGGTGAGGCCGAGGATGCGCTCGATATGATGCAGCAGCTTCTCGACATCGTAGCCGATACCCTGCTTGCCGAACTCGCCGAAGTAGGAGAGATCTTTGCGGATCTGGGCAGCGGTAACGTTGATGCGCTCGCCGAGCTCCTGCGAGGAGACCGAGAGAATGCCCTCCTCCAGAAGATAGTGCAGGCTGCGGGCGTAGAGCGGCAGCCTGCGGATCACCACATCAGGGGGTATGTCCAGACGTTCCACGGGAGTCTCCGGGGGGATTGTAGATTAGGGCGCGTGCCTGACAGGCGTTCAATTTCGTGAAGTGTAGCACGATGTTTGAAGCTGTGCAAGCTGCCAGCACATCCCCTTTCGGGCATTCTAACGCGCAATCGACGGGTACTAGCGCTTGCGGTTAGGCAGGCGGAAGCTGAGCAGGTTGGGCCGCTGCACCTCGGGGACGTTCTCGAAGGCGGCCTCGCCGGGGCGCAGGTTCGGCTTCGTCTCCAGCCAGGCATCGCGCTCGGCCTTGGCGCGGCGCAGTAGCTGCTCCACAGCCTCGGCATCGCCAAGCTCCAGCTGGTCGCGGGTATCGAGCAGAAAGCTCACCATCTCGTTGATCCAGCGGGTGAGGCCGACCTTGTTGGTGAGGGCGATATCGCGGTGCATCTCGGGGTCGCCGGAGGCAAGGCGGGAGAGATCGCGGAAGCCGCTGGCGGCGAGGGGCGCCATCTCCTTCCAGGCAGGGCTGCGGCTGGTGATCTCCATCAGGCCAACCGAGAGCAGCATCGGCAGGTGCGAGATCCCGGCAACGTAGGCGTCGTGCTCCTCGGGATCGATGTAGTAGGGCTTGGCGCCCACGGTGCGCACCAAAGCCTCAACGGCGTCGAGGGCGGGCTGGGGGGTGCTGCGGCCGGTGGTGAGGCAGTAGATCGCACCCTTGAACAGATCGGGGTCGGCGGCGCTGGCACCGGCCTGCTCTTTGCCGGCCATGGGGTGGCCGCCGACATAGGCGATGCCGGAGGGCAGGCTGGCGGCGGCCCAGCGGGCAACCTCGGCCTTGGTGCTGGCGACATCCGTCACGACGGAGCCGGCGGGCAGCAGGGTTCCAAGCTGGACAAACAGCTCACGGATGGCCTGCACGGGGGTTGCGACGATCACCACCTGGGCGTCGCGCACGCCCTCGGCCAGCGTGCGGGCCTCCTTGTCGATGGCGAGGCGGCCGCGGGCATCCTTGACGGCGCGCTGGTCGCGGTCGAAGCCCACGATCTCGATCGCGCCGAGAGGCGACTCTTTGAGGTCGGCGCTGCGCAGGGCGAGGCCAAGCGAGGTGCCGATCAGGCCGAGGCCGACGATGCTGATGCGGATCACGGGAGCTCCTTTTTTGTCCACAGATGGCACAGATTGCCGGGCCATTTTTGGGTCGGTCCGAGGGCGGGCTGCCTTCCCATCTGCGCAATCTGCGGATGGCTGCTCCGTTAGGCAGACTCGGCTTGCACCTGGGAGAGAAACAGCAGCTCGGCGATCACGAGGGCAAGCGCGAGCAGCAGCAGGCTCACCCAGGTAAGCACGCGCAGCCCGGCGAGGGCGGCGATGACGGCGAGCATGAGGCCCACCTCGTAGGACTGGCGGCGCACGCGGCGTCCGTCGAGGGCGCGGGCGCGCTGCTGGAAGAGGCGCAGGCCGACGGCGTGGATGAGCGGACGGGCGATGGCCGCGCCGCAGAGGAAGAGCGCCATGAGCAGCAGCCCGTAGACTGGCAGATCCGGCAGGGAGAGCAGCCAGTCGTTTGGGGCGGGCACAAAGGCCAGGCAATAGAGCAGCAGCGCCGCGCCCAGCGTCCCCTCCACGGCAAGGCCAGTGAGGCCGCTGCCCCGCTCGATCGGCACGAAGGTGAGCAGAGGGGCGAGCAGGGCCAGCAGCGTAAAGAGCAGGCGGGCCGGGGCGAGCGGCGCGCTGGCCCGGCTCACGCCGCTGAAGAGCAGCATGGCCAGGGCGGCGGCCCAGCAGAGCCCCGCGAGGGCGGCGAGCAGCAGCGAGTACTGGCGATCGTTGAGATCCATACAGCTTATCTTCCGGGAAGGGAGGTGCGTGGCGTACCACCTTCCCAGAAGCTGTCCGTGGCGCGGAATAAAAAATAGTTCGGCAATCTGTGCCATCTGTGGACGAACAAGCATCCGATCACCCCAGGCTCACTCGCGCCATACGTTGGCGCAGCAGGTGGTCGGCGAGCACGAGGGCGAGCATGGCCTCGGCGATCGGCACGAGGCGCGGCAGCACCGTCGGGTCGTGGCGGCCGTGGATCTCGATCGTGGCGGGGTTGCCGTCGCGGTCTACGGTAGGCTGGGGCTGGGCGATGCTGGCGGGCGGCTTGGCGGCGAGGCGCACCACGATCTCCTCGCCGGTGGAGATGCCGCCGAGGATGCCGCCGTGGCGGTTGGTGCTGGTACCAATGCTGCCGTCGGCGCGGCGCACAAAGCTATCGTTGTGCTCGGAGCCGCGCTGGCCCGCCACCTCGAAGCCCTCGCCCATTTCCACGCCTTTGATCGCGGGGATCGAGAACATGGCCTTGCCGATCTCGGCCTGGAGCTTATCGAAGACAGGCTCGCCGAGGCCGGGGGGCACGCCGCGGGCGCGCACCTCCACGATACCGCCGAGGCTATCGAGCGAGCGGCGGGCCGCCTCCACACGCTCCACCATCAGGGCGGCCACCTTGGCATCCGGGCAGCGCATAATATTGCGCTCGATCTCGGCCTCGTCGATCACTTGGGCGCGCAGGTCGGCGCCAAGCTGCAGCGTGTAGGCCACAATGCTAATACCCGCCTGGGCCAGAAGCAGCTTGGCAACGGCGCCGCCGGCCACGCGGCCGATCGTCTCGCGGGCGCTGGAGCGACCGCCGCCGCGCCAGTCGCGCAGGCCGTACTTGGCGTCCCAGCTGTAGTCGGCGTGGCCAGGCCGGTAGAGATCCTTGATATTCTCGTAGTGGCCGGGCTTGGCGTCGGTGTTGAAGACGAGCATGCTGATCGGTGTGCCGGTAGTGCGGCCCTCGAAGAGCCCGGAGAGGATCTGCACTTCGTCCGGCTCCTGGCGCTGCGAGCTCACCTTGCTCTGGCCGACGCGGCGACGCTCCAGCTCGCGCTGCACATGCTCGACCGTGAGCGGCAGGCCTGCGGGGCACCCGTCTACGGTGCAGCCCACAGCGACACCATGAGACTCGCCCCAGGTGGTAAGACGAAAGGCTTGTCCGAAGCTATTGCCTGGCATTGCACACTATCTATGGCTGCGCGATTGTAGACGGATATAGTACCACAGCTTGCGGGGTGCTGGCGCCCGCCCGCGATCGGGTGCGGCGTAACGTTTCGGGCTGCCCGATGGCCGGCGGCTGAAGCCGCGCCGGACGGGCCTCCGGCCGCTCGTCCGCCTACGCGGACCAAGAACGGCGTCGGCGCAGGCCGACGCGCGGCGCGCAGCGCCCCTAGCCGCGGCTTCAGCCGCCAGGCAAGCGCGCGCCCGAAACGTTACGCCGCACCCCCTACGATCTCCGAAGCAGAGGGAGACTAGAGTGGGAGACCCGAGCCCTGCAAAAAATCCCGCTCGACAGGTTGCCTGAGCAGTCGTACTATGCAGGGACACACAAGCCGCCAGGTATGACCGGCATAGGCGGGGGCAGGCAGCCCGCGCCGTACGATCCTCACCCTGCACCAAAGGAGTCGCGCATGGGTCTCCGCCGCATTGTCCGCCGTATCCCGCTGGTGCTCGCCCTGGTGGCCCTGGTTGCCGCAGCGTCGCCCACGGCCGCACCTGCCAGGGCCCAGGCGCTTCAGGCGCCCGCACGCATCGCGCTCGTCCACGCGGCGCCGCTCCCCGGCGACAGCCTTGTCACCGCCACAGTGGAGATCGGCGGCGTGGATACCCGCGTGGGCGCCCTTCGCTTCGGCAGCTTCCTAAACTATCAGGACGCGCCAGCGGGCGCACGCGTGGTCAAGCTCTTCGCCGGGGATCTCGCCCAGGCGCAGGTCGCCGCCGCGACGCCACTCCTCACCGCAAGTGTGGCGCTTGAGGCCGGGAAGGACTTTACGCTGGCAGCTGTGGGCGGCGCAAACGGCTTCCCGCTCGAAATACTCGCCCTGAGCGACGCGGTCACCCTGCCCGTCGGGGCCAGCGCGAAGCTGCGGGTGGTTCACGCGGCGCCGTTTGCGCCAGGCGCGGGCGCTACGGCGGTAGACATCGTCACCGAGAGCGGGCAGGCGGTGCCGCCGCTGCTGAACCTCAGCTTCAAGGATGCGAGCGTCTATACGGGGCTGCCCAGCGGTGTGACGTTCGACCTGAAGGCGGTGCCGTCGGGCCAGCCGGGCGCGCCGCCGGTGATCGACCTGCCGCCGCTCACCTTCCGCCCCGGCCAGGTGCTCACGCTCTTTGCCATCGGCGGCGCCAACGGGTACCCGCCTACGATCCTTGGCGTCGAGTTGGCCCCGCGCAAGCCGACGCGCCTGCGCGTGATCCACGCTGCGCCCGGCGCCGATGGCGCCAACCCGCTGAACCTGTTGCTCAACGGCGCGCGGCGCTGGACGAATATCGACTTCTCGACCGTGAGCGACGTGATTGAGCTGGACGAGGGGCCGTACACGCTGAGCGTGGAGCAGCCCGGCGAGCCGCCCGGCGTGCTTGCGAGCGTGGATGCGCTGCTGCGCCGCGACCGTGAGTACATTGCGCTGATCCGGCCCGGCGCCGACGGGCAGGGCGTGATGATCACCGTGGAGGCGGAGCCAGGCGTGTCACAGCTGCCGGGCGATTTTCCGCTGCCGCCAGGCTACGGCTGGCTCCAGATCTACCACCTGGCCCCCTTCGACACCGGCGACCGAGGGCGCCTGGATGTGCGCAACAGCCGGGGCGAGCTGCTCGACGCGCAGCTGGGCGCGCTGCGCTTCGGCGAGAAGCGCATCCTGGCGTTGCCCGCCCGCGAGTACGATCTGCGCTTTACCAGCGTAGGCGGCGCACGCCTGCTGGCCGATGTGGCGCCGTTCACGCTCACCGCTGGCGGCGTGGCGACGATCTTTGCCGTGGGCAACCTGGACGGCGGGCCTTCCGGGAGCATTCTGGTGGCGGCGCCCGCGCAGGTAAAGCTCTATCTTCCCTTCATGGGGCGGTAGCAAGGGGTGCGCATGGCCGCATCTATCCTCGCCGCGCAGCGGTATACAGCTGCGTTCCCTTTTGTGCGAGGAGCAGCTGCCATGCCCACCACCCCACTCCGCATCCGCGAGCTCCCCGCCTCCGAGCAGCCCCGCGAGCGGCTACGCGATAGTGGCCCCGCCGCTTTGTCTGATGCCGAGCTGCTGGCGATCTTACTACGAGTCGGCGTGCAGGGCACCAACGTAGTGCAGCTGGCGCAGCAGCTTCTGGTGGAGCACCGCGGCTGGTCGGGGCTGCTGCGGGCCGACTACAGCGAGCTGTGTCGGCGCCGGGGCATGGGCCAGGCGAAGGCGGCCACGCTGAAGGCGGCAATGGAGATCGGGCGACGGCTGCTGATCGCGGGCGTGGATGATCGGCCGCAGATCAAGTCGCCCGCCGACGTGGCGAGCCTGCTGATGCTAGAGATGAGCCATTTGGATCAGGAGCATCTGCGGGCGGTGCTGCTGGACACCAAGAACCGCGTGCAGGAGATCGCGACGATCTACGTGGGCTCGGTGAACAGCGCCCAGGTGCGCATCGGCGAGGTGTTCCGCGACGCCGTGCGGCGCAACAGCACCGCGATGATTGTGGCCCACAACCATCCCTCCGGCGACCCGAGCCCCTCGCCGGAGGATATCCTGGTGACGCGCCAGATCGTCGAGGCCGGCAAGCTGCTCGATGTCGATGTGCTGGACCATCTGATCATCGGCCGCGGGCGCTACGTAAGCATGCGCGAGCGGGGGCTGGGGTTTCCAGCGTAACGAGGAGACCGGGAGACAAGGAGCACCTGACGTCATGCAGGGGCTGTCTCCTTGTCTCCTTGTCACGCGGTGGCTGTTAAGGGGTGAGCTTGCTTACACGAGTGCTCCAGTTGGCGAGCAGCGAGCGTGTGCCGAAGCAGCTAGTTGCCAGGAGCTGCGCCACCGTACACGGCGGCTGCTCAATATACTGATTGGCCAGATAGATCGACTGCCCGTCAACAGCGGCCGCCCCGTAGTCACCCCAGCGCGGCCGTCCGCCGTACTCGGTGAAGCCATCCTGCGGGGAGTTGCCCTCTTTGATCATGCCCACCTCGCCGACACCGGCAACTGCATCGATCGAGGCGTAGCCCGCACTCGGGTATAGCGTCTCGCCAACGCGTGTGAATCCCATCACGCCCCGGCCGGATTGCGTTACGCCGAGTGTCGGGTAGGCGAGACTCTCGCCGGTGAGCGCGAGAATGCCCTGGCTCCTGATCGACGCCGACACGCCGGCGTTCGAAACCGATGCGTTGAGCACAAACCAGGCCACGCCGGCCCGCTCCTGGCCGCCCACCGAGGCGGCCGTGCCCAAGACAGCCCAGAGCTTCCCATTGGCAAAGCGCGCATCGAGCACCCGCGAGTCGCTGGTGTCGATGACACCGGGCTGTGTGGCCTCATATAGATACTCACCCAGCGGGATGGTTCCTGGGCGCTGGACCGATGGCGGCGGGATGGCATAGCGCAGCGACGGTACGATGGTCCGTGTCAGGCTGAGGCTGGGGTTTGCGCTGTTGAGTGATCGCGTATTGTTCAGCGCCCAGACGATCAGCTCCTGGGAATCGCCGTTAGCGTCGTCGAAGACGGCATTCGAGCTTACGAAGTAGTTGGTGCCGCGCTGCATGCTCGGGAACTGTGTTCCGCCTGCGAGCGCCGGCCACAAGGTAAAGCCGGGCTCATTCGGCCGCACCTGATAGGCGGGCTGCGAGGTGTCGAACAGGTACACATCGATGCTGGGGGCACTGCTTACAAGGGCGCTCTTCGAGACAGCGTAGACCTGCGCACCAGTGAACCCGTCGGCGAAGAGCGGGAACTCGTTGGTTGAAATATAGATCCCGTGCTTGTCTGCGCCGATATGGGGGAAGTCGGCAAAGCACGGGCCACCGGCGCAGTTGTGATCAGGCGTACCCTCGCTGCCGTCATTCATCCCTGGAATGCGATATACCGTCCAGCTGCCCGTCGGATCGCTGCTGGTGCTCACCGCCAGATCCAGGTAGTTCCGGCCGGTAAACTCCCCGGTTACGGGGTCCTGATCCAGATCCACGGCCAGATGGAACCAGCGCCGACTGTCCTGGTCATAGTGGCAGCTGATATCGAACGTGAATGGCCCATAGACGCCAGTCGTGCGGTTGATCGCCGGTGGGAAGCCGTAGAACTCGTTTAGTGCAACCACTGGCGAGGCGGGAGCGCCAGTGGTTGCATTGAACACCCGCAGCGCCGAGTTGACCGACTCAAGGATATAGCCGTTCCCGACGCACAGCCCCTGGTCGGATGGCTCGCCCGAGAACTGATTCCCACCAAATGCCAGCCTACTGTTGCGGTGATTGACGCCCTCAAAGCTGAAATTCAGCTCGGGGTTCGACTTGGCTCGCCTGCCCGACGAGGTGGGCGTGCCGTTGCCCGGCGCGAGCGGCACCGTGTCGCCGGTGACTGCACCGGACCGCAGCGGGCTCGTGCCAAGCCGCTTCGGCTTCTGAATTTCTGTGGCCAACGGCCCCGAAATATCTGGCCCAACGTTACCGCCTGACCCACCAACCGAGCTGCTGGCAAACTGCGACACGACTAACTTCTCAAAGGCGGGCTGCGCGCCAGGTTGCGCAGCAGCGTTGGCGTTGCTCGCCGCAGCCGCAGGTAAGACTGTCGCGAGCAGAGCAATGAGCAGCACGGTGATTGTTCCCAGACGCTTCATGGGTTGGCCCTTTCGTACTCCCGATCCAAGTGATACGGGCATACAGCGCGCACAGAGCTACTCCCCGCACTATTCGCAGGGTTGCTCGCGCATCAGTGCCGGCAGTCAATCATCCGAAGTGGTGAGCCAAAGCCAATCGTAGTCGGCGCTCGCTCACGGACGTAGGCTTGTAGTATTTCACACTCTAGGGAGGTAGCGGGATAGGCTGATTATATCCGGATCAGAAAAAAAGTAAAGTGAATACATTGTTTAGATAGACGGCTACGCACGAAAAGCAGGCGGCTCTATCGATGCCGATAGGCGCCGCCCGGTCACCGGGTCACTGGGTCACCGGGTCACCCTATCACCGGGTCACCCGCTCACGACACTCTCGGCAAGCGGCAGGCGCTCCTCGATCCAGGCGCGTAGGCTGGGGTAGCTCAGGGTGAGGGCGAGGTCGTGCTTGAGGCGGCTGTTGTCGAGGCGCACCGAGGCGCTGAGCATACCCACCACGGTGGGGTCGAGCCCGGCGGCGAGGGCGGTGGCGGGGGAGACGGTGCGCGGGGGAACCATGCCAAGCCGCTGGCGCACCTCGGCGTAGAGCTCGATCTGGCGCAGTGGCTCGTCGTCGCCCACGTTGTAGATAGCACCGGGCTGGCCCTCGGCGGGGATGCGCTGGAGCACCTCCAGCAGATCGGCGAGGTGGATGTGGGAGACGTAGTTGCGGCCGTCGCCGTAGATCGTGATGACGCCTGAGGCCACGGCCTCCACGGGGTCGCGGCCGGGGCCGTAGATCGAGGCGAGGCGCAGGATGATCGCGGGGAAGCGATGCTCGCGGGCGACGCGCAGGATGCTGCGCTCGGCCTCGGCCATCACCTCGCCAAGCGGGTAGCTCGGGGCGACCGGGTGATCCTCGCTCACGAGCGTTTCGCCGGTGTGGCCGTAGGGGGCGACGCTGGAACTGAAGACGTAGGCGCGTACGGAGCGGGAGCGCGAGCAGGCCGCGACCAGGTTCTGGTTGCCGTCCACATAAGTGCGGCGCACCGAGCCGTTCTCGATCACGAGGCGCGAAGTGAGGTTGAGCACGTAGTCTACGCCATCGGCGGCGCCGACGAGCGACTCAGGGCGGGTCAGGTCGCCGGTCCAGACGCTCATGCCGTTGTGGGCGAGCTGCTCAACCGTCTCTGAGTCGGGGGTGCGGACGAGGCCGCGCACGCGATGGCCGCGGGTGAGCAGCCGTTCCGCGAGCCGGGAGCCAACATAGCCGGACGCGCCTGCGATCAGGTAGTACGCCATAGTCCACCTCGTGTTCGCTAACGGCGAGGCGACGGCGCTCTGCTCAAGCGCCTGCGTCCGCGACAGGGACGGCCTCGCCACTTCCAACTTGCAGGCTGCCCCCGGACTCCCGGCCTTGTGCGCGATCCGACTGTTCAGGTGCAGCGATGGCCAAGTTTAGCATTTTTCCGCCAGTAGTGCTACAGCCTGTCGCGAGCATTCCTTGTGCATTGGCTGTGCATTTTACTTAGCTTTTACGAGCTTACGCAATCCGCTCGTAGGCGGGCAGCGTGAGGAACTCCACAAACTCGTCGCTGGTCGTGATCGTGTCGAACAGCTCGGCGGCCTCCTCGTAGTGGCCAGCATCGTAGGCGGGGCCAAGGATCTGGCGCACCTGCTGGAGCTCCTCGGGGAGCAGCTGGCGGAACAGCTCCACCGTCACCTTGCGGCCGTCGTTGAGCACGCCCTTGGGGCTGCGGATCCACTGCCAGATCTGGGCGCGCGAGATCTCGGCGGTGGCAGCGTCCTCCATCAGGTTGAAGACGGGCACGCAACCGTTGCCAGCGAGCCAGGCGCCGAGGTACTGGATGCCGACGTTGATGTTCAGGCGCAGCCCAGCCTCGCTGATCGGGGCCTCGGGGCCAAACTGGAGAATGTCTGCGGCGGTGATCTGCACATCGTCGCGGGTGCGCTCGATCTGATTTGGCGTTGGCATCAGGGCGTTGAAGGCCTCCAGAGCGATTGGCACGAGGCCGGGGTGGGCCACCCAAGTGCCGTCGTGGCCATCGCTGGCCTCACGCTCCTTGTCGGCGCGCACGCGGGCCATCGCCGCCGCGTTGGCTCCTGGGTCGTTTTTGATCGGGATCTGCGCAGCCATGCCGCCCATCGCGTGGGCGCCGCGCCGGTGGCAGGTTTTGATGCAGAGCAGCGAGTAGGAATGCATAAAGTGGGTCGTCATGGTGACAAGGGCGCGGTCGGCGAGGCAGAAGTCGGGGTTGGTGCGAAACTTCTTGATGCAGGAGAAGATATAGTCCCAGCGGCCGCAGTTGAGGCCGGCGGAGTGCTCGCGCAGCTCGTAGAGGATTTCGTCCATCTCGAAGGCGGCGAGGATAGTCTCGATCAGCACGGTGGCCTTGATCGTACCGCTGGGCAGCCCCACAAACTCCTGGGCGGCCAGGAAGATCTCGTTCCAGAGCCGCGCCTCGTGGTGGCTCTCCAGCTTGGGTAGGTAGAAGTAGGGGCCGCCCTGCACGGCGATGGCCTGGCGAGCGTTGTGGACGAAGAAGAGCGCGAAGTCGAAGATGCCGCCAGAGACAGGCTCGCCGTCTACGGTTACGTGCTTCTCGCTGAGGTGCCAGCCGCGCGGGCGCACAAAGATCATGGCGGGGTCGGCCTTCAGCGCGTAGGCCTTACCCTCGGGCGAGCTGAAGCTGATGCTGCGGCGCAAAGCGTCGCGCAGGTTGAGCTGGCCCTCGATCTGGTTGGCCCAGCTGGGGGTGTTGGCGTCCTCGAAGTCGGCCATAAGCACCTTGGCGCCGGAGTTCATGGCGTTGATGATCATCTTGCGGTCCACGGGGCCAGTGATCTCGACGCGGCGGTCGTTGAGCTGGGGGGGGAACGGGGCGATTCGCCAGCTGCCCGCGCGGATGGCAGCCGTCTCGGGGAGAAAGTCGGGCAGCTTGCCGGCGTCAAGCTCGGCCTGGCGCTCTTGGCGTTGGGCGAGCAGCGTGGCGCGGCGGCCGTTGAAGCGGCGATGCAGCAGGGCCACAAGCTCCAGGGCCTCGGCGGTGAGGATCTCGTCGTAGGCGGGCGCTATGGCGCCCGTGATCTGCATTCCGGCGGGCAGGCTGAGATCGGCCATTGATCTGCTCCTTATAATTCCACATTATGGAAGACGTTTCCAATTTCTATTATAGCAAAGAATGGGGGCGGGCGCCCACCGTATCCTCAGCAGCCCCCTGGCGGTGTCATAGCAGACACATATGCCGAAGGGCCATGCTATGCTCATCCGCCTTGCCATTGCCTGGATGTTTGGGATCGTCGGCGCCCACGTGCTTCGCCCCGCGCAGCCATGGCTCTGGGCGGGCGCCGCCACATGCCTCGCCGTGGCGCTGCTCGCCAGGCGCGCTGCGCCGGAGACGCGCGCCGCTTGGGTGCGTACTGTGGCGCTCTGCCTGCTCTGCGCCGCCCTCGGGGCGCTGCGCTACGCCGGGTCGCTGCCCAGGCTTGGCCCAGGCGCCGTGAGCGAGCTGATCGGGCAGGGCGAGCCGACCCTGGTTGGCGCCGTAGACGCCGAGCCACGCCGCAACGACGATGGGCAGCGCGTGGTGCTACGCGTCGAGGTGGCGCAGCTTGGCGGTGTCGAGCGCCCCGTGGAGGGGCTCGCCCTGCTGCTGCTGCCGCCGTTTCCGGTGTACGGCTACGGCGACCGGCTTGTGGCCACGGGTGAGCTTAGCGCTCCGCGCGGCGCCGAGCGCCCCGGCGCCTTCGACTACCGCGCCTACCTGGCCCATCGCGGCGTCTTCACGCTGATGCGTGAGCCAGGCGGGGTGCGCGCCCTGCCGGGGAGCAGCGGCATCGGCCCGCTCGCCGCGCTGCTGCGCTTCCGCGAGCGCTGCCGCGCCGTGATGCTGCGTTCGCTGCCGGAGCCGCAGGCCGCGCTCGGCGTGGGCATCCTGCTCGGCATCCAGTCCAGCATCCCCGACGAGGTCTACCGCGCCTTCTCGGCCACCGGCACCAGCCACATTCTGGTGGTCTCGGGCTGGAACTTCACGATTGTGGCGGGCATGCTCGGCGCCCTCGCCTTGCGGCTGCGCCTGGGGCGCTGGCAGACCTTCGCGCTCGCCCTGACGATCATGTGGATCTACGCGCTGTTCACGGGTGGCTCGGCCGCAGTGCTGCGCGCCGCCGCCATGGCCAGCCTCGCTGCCGTGGCCCGCGCCTCCGAGCGGGGCAGCGAGCCGTGGCGCCTGCTGCTCGGCGGCTGCCTGCTGATCTCGCTGGCCGACCCGCACACGCTCTGGGATCTGGGCTTCCAGCTCTCGGCCCTGGCCACAGGCAGCCTGTTCGCCTTCGCGAAGCCGGTGGAGGGCTGGATCAGCAAGCGGCGGCCCTTCAGCTGGCCGCTGTTTGCGCCGATCACCGAGGCGCTGAACGCCACCCTGGCGGCGCAGGTGCTCACCATGCCGCTGATTTTGTACCAGTTCGGCAACCTCTCGGTTGTCGCACCGCTGGCGAATGTGGTGCTGGTGCCGGTGGTGCCGCTGAGCATGGGGCTCAGCACGCTGGCGCTGGTGGGCGGGCTGATCTGGCTACCGCTGGGGCAGTGGCTCGCGCTGGGTGCCTGGTTGCCGCTCA
>JAYUYB010000331.1:0-4390 GCA_043752655.1 Chloroflexota bacterium | reverse complement strand
GGTGATCCAGGAGCGCCAGACGATCTGGGCGCGCGGGTTTTTCTCGGCCACTGCGGCCTCGATGGCTGGGCGCTGCGTGAGCGACTCCCAGAGCGGCCAGACGCCAACCAACGAGCTCTTCAGCACCTCGATCTCAATCACGCCCACGAGATCTTCCTGCGAGCGCTCCGCCAGCGGCTGCTCGCGGTTGAGCCGCGCCTGCACGCGCCCCGAGGTGTTCGCCTCGACAATTGTGACAAGCTCGGCCTGGCTGAGCGCGCTCAGCTCGCGCCCGCCCGTCACCTCCGCCACATTCACCGACGACTCGGTCGCCACCAGGCCGAACGAGTCGTTGGCGACATCCAGGATCAGGGTGAGCAGCGCCAGCAGGCTGAAGATGATGCTGGCGAGGAAGACGCCCTGCCAGATGCGCCCAGTGCGGCGGCGCTGCCCGATGTTTTGCTGCACCTCGGCGCCCTCGGGCAGGTGTCCGACCGTCAGCTCCTGGGGGTTCGTCGCGTCGGCGCTCACTCGTACACCTCGCGGAAGCGCGCCACGATGCGGCGGCTTAGAATATTCAGGCTCAGGGTGATCGTAAAGAGCAGCAGGCCTAGGGCGAAGATGCTGGAGTACTGGATCGAGCCGTAGCTTAGGTCGCCGCCGGAGATGCGGGCGATATGGCCGGTGATCGTCTCGGCGGAGTTGAAGGGGTTCGCGGTGAGGTTCGGGCCGGCGCCGGAGGCGAGGGCTACGATCATCGTCTCGCCGACAGCGCGCGAGATGCCGATGATAAAGGCGGCAGCCAAGCCAGAGGCGGCGGCGGGGATCACAATGCGCGTGGCTGTCTCAAGCTTGGTGGCGCCCAGGCCAAACGAGGCGTTGCGCAGCGAGTTCGGCACGGCGCTCAGGGCGTCCTCGCTCAGCGAGGCGATCAGCGGCAGGATGAGGATGCCCATCGCGATGCCAGCCGCAGCCATGTTGTAGATGTTCACCACGTTGTTGCCGAAAATGTTGCGCAGCATGGGCGTGATAAACGAGAGCGCGAAGTAGCCGTAGACCACGGTGGGCACGCCGGCCAGAATCTCCAGGATGGGCTTGATGATGCTGCGGGCGCGCTCGCTAGCGTACTCGCTGAGGTAGATCGCCGCCGCCAGGCCGAGGGGGATGGCCACAAGCATACCGATGAGGCTTGTGATCAGCGTCGCCGTGATCAGCGGCCAGGCGCCGAACGCGCCGATCTCGGGCGTCCACTGGGTGCCGGTCAGAAACTCAACGATCGAAACATCAGGGTTGCTGAAGAAGAGCCAAGC
Source organism: Chloroflexota bacterium (assembly GCA_043752655.1). Lineage (GTDB taxonomy): Bacteria > Chloroflexota > Chloroflexia > Chloroflexales > Chloroflexaceae > OHK40. The sequence goes on along the minus strand of JAYUYB010000331.1, from coordinate 3,101 downwards.
CTGCTGGATCAGCACCCATACAATGCCGATCGTGGTGAACATCGAGAGAATGCCGCAGAAGAACAGCACACTCTGGATGATACTCTCGCCGACCCGTGTTCGCTTGCGAAGATCAAGCACCGGCTCAGTGGGCCGGTTGATTGCGGCGCCCTCGGCCCGTGCCTGCGCCTGGTCTGTCATGGTGCCGTTCCCTCTCCCGTTGGAGCGCGTGGTGAGAAACGTGGTGGGCGCCCACCCTAAAGTAAAGCGCCCACCATCCTCATTATACTCAGAAGCAGCCTACTGCGCGTCGAGCCAGTTCTGCCGTGCCCCGTTCAGCGCCTCGACCGAGGCTGGGAAGTAGCCGACCTCAGTGATCTCATCGTTGACGTAGGTGAGGTAGTAGTTGATGAAGCTGGCGACCTGGGGCTTCTCCGCCATGATCTTGGCGTCGGAGTAGATGAAGAGCGGGCGGGCCAGGGGGTAGCTGCCGTCCTCGGCTGTCACCTCGGTGGGCTCCACGCCATCGATCGTGAGGATCTTCAGCTTGCTGGCGTTCTCTTGGAAGTAGGCGTAGCCGAAGTAGCCGATCGCGTAGGGCGAGCCCTCGACCCCCTGCACCAGCACGTTGTCGTTCTCGGAGAACTGGGCGCCAGAGGCCTGAAGCTTGGTGGCGTCGTCCTCGAGCACCGCCTCAACGAAGTAGTCGTAAGTGCCGCTGTCGGAGCCGGGGCTGAAGAGCTGGATGGCCTCGGCGGGGTAGCTCGGGTCCACATCGGCCCAGGTCTTCGCGTCGCCGTTGAAGATCGCACCCAGCTGCTCGAGCGAGAGCTCGGTGAGGAAGTCGTTCTCGGAGGAGACAACCACGGCTAGGGCGTCGGTGCCGACGCGGAACTCAATCGGCTCGCGGCCGATGCTCTTGCAGGCGGCGATCTCATCGTCCTTGATCGCCCGCGACGCGTTGGCGATGTCGGTCTCGCCGGCCACGCAGAAGCGCTCGAAGCCGCCGCCGGTGCCCACGCTGTCGATCGTGATCTGGCCGGCGTAGCCGTCTTCGGTGAAGACCTCGGCCATGCGCTCGCTGAGCGGGAACACGGTAGACGAGCCCGCCGTGATCATGTCGCCGGTAACAGCAGCCGGGTCGACCTCGGGCAGCGCTAGGGCTTCGCCACCGGCCGCAGGGGCAGTGGCAGCAGGGGCGGTAGTGCTAGCGGCAGCCTCGGTGGGGGCCGCGGTGGCAGCAGCGGCTTCGGTGGGGGCCGTGGTGGCAGCGGGCGCCTCAGTGGCAGCAGCGGCTGCGGTGGGCGCCAGGGTGTCTGTGGCGGCGGTAACGGGGGCTGTGGTCGGGGCGGTAGTGGTGGCAGCACCACCACAGGCGGCCAGGATGGGCAGGAGCAAGGCTAGGGCGAACAGCGCTGAGAGGCGAACACGGTTCAACATGAGGTCTCCTGTTACTCTGGACTCGTTCCCTAGAACGGTCCGCTCACTGGCTAATTATGTGCCAGCAGGGGCATCATACCTAGGCAGCATTAAGTAACAGGCAAGCCAAGATTAAGCCACGGTTAAATCCGTGTGCTGGAAGGGTGATATTACGGTGATCTTACCAGTGGGCGGTAAACGGTGGACGGTAGCCCCGCAGCGGCACCGTCCACCGTCCATCGTCTATCGTCCTGCTCCTAGCTCCCGATCTTGCGGCTGTCGTAGGCCTGGATGGTGATCACGCTGGGGCGGGGGCCACCCGCGCGGTCGGGCCAGGTGCTCACCGGCTGCTCGAAGGTGCCGCCCTCGCCGGGGTGCTGGATGGCGAGGAAAAGCGTGCGGTTATCGGGCGTGAACTCGGGGCCGCAGACCTCCGCGCCCACCACGGCGGAGAAGAACTGCTGCACGTTGCCGCGCTCGCTGCCCTGCACCGGCACTGCGAACAGGCCGTCGTTGTACTTGATAGCGCGGGGCGCGCCGTCGCTGGCGATCCAGAGGTTGCCGGCGCTATCGAACGCCACATTGTCTGGGGCGCCGATCGGGCTCACCTTGCTCTTGTCGTAGCCGGCAAAGTAGGTGCTGGCGTCGCTGGGCAGGCCCGCCAGGATGAAGATCTCCCAGCGAAACTTCAGGGCCGCGTAGTCGTTGTTCTGCTCGCTGATCTCGATGATGTGGCCAGTGGTGTTGTTGGCGCGGGGGTTGGCCGTGTCGGTGGGCGCCCTGCCCTCGCCGCCACGCTGGCTGTTGTTGGTGAGCGCCACATAGATCTTCTTCGTCACCGGATTCGGCTCGACATCCTCGGGGCGGTCCATCTTCGTTGCACCGAGCAGGTCGCCGGCCTTGCGGGCGTTGATCACCACATCGGCCTGCGAGCTGAAGCCGTTGGCGTTGGTGAGCGGGCCCTGGCCGTAGACCAGCGGCAGCCACTCGCCGGAGCCATCCGCGTTGAACTTACCCACGTAGAGCACGCCCTCGTCCAGCAGGCCCATGTTGGCCTTGCGGTCGCGAGCGTTGTAGGTGCCCTTGGTGATGAACTTGTAGACATACTCGAACACCGAGTCGTCGCCCATGTAGGCCACAACTTTGCCATTCGGGGCCACCCCGATGGTGGCGGCCTCGTGGCGGAAGCGGCCTAGAGCGGTGCGCTTCACCGGCGCGGCGCCCGGCTCGAACGGGTCAACCTCCACCATCCAGCCGTGACGGAAGCCCTCGTTCGGCTCCTTGGCAACGTCGAAGCGCGCGTGGAATGTCTCCCACAAGCGCTCTGAGGCTGCTGCCGGCATACCGTAGCGGCGATGGGCGGCGTAGCGCGGATCGGCCTTGTCGAAGCCGTCGAGGTTGCCGAAGTACTGGTGGAAGTTCTCCTCGGCGGTAAGCACCGTGCCCCAGGGCGTCTTGCCGCCGGCGCAGTTGTTGAGCGTGCCGCGCACGGTGGTTCCGGTGGGGTCCTCGCTCGTCATCAGCCAGGGGTGGCCAGCCGCCGGCCCGGTGATGGTCATCGGGGTCTCGCCGGTGAGGCGACGGTTATACTGCGAGCCGCGCGCGTAGCTCCAGGTGCCGTCGGCGGCGCGCACAATCTCCACCACCGAGAGGCCGTGAGCAGCAATGCTGACATCCACCTGGTTGCGGGTGGGGTTCTTCGG
>JAYUYB010000330.1:0-4394 GCA_043752655.1 Chloroflexota bacterium | reverse complement strand
GGGCGATCTCGCCGCTTGTGGAATGGAGATAAGGCTGGAGTCCAATGGCGCCCCACTGCTCGGCCAGCCGCGCGCCCTCTGCGGCGTAGCGCGCGGCCGAGGGCAGGTCGCCCAGCAGCAGCAGGTGGTAGGCCAGGTTGTTGCGCGCCAGGATGCGCCAGGTGAGGGCGCTCTCCAGCTCGGTGGCACTCTGGCCGGCGCAGTCGGCCACGGAAAGCGCCTCGTGGTAGTAGGCCACGGCGCGCGGCAGGTCGCCCTGCTGGGCCGCCACGCTACCCAGCTCGAAGCGCACTTGCGCCAGTGCCGTCTGGTCGGGCGCGGCCTGCTCCACGATAATGCGCTCGGCCTCGCGCAGGCGCAGCGAGGCCTCGGCCAGGTCGGCGCCCTCGATCGAGAGCGCGGTGCCCCAGATGAACAGCGCCGTCCAGCGCTCGTCCGTCGTGCTTGGCTCAAGGCCGCGCACCAGGTCGATCACCTCGGCGAAGCGGCCCTGCGGGATAAGCGCGCGCGCCAGGTTGAGGCGCGTGGTGCGGGCCTCAGCGGGCCCGTCGGCAAGGCGCAGCGCCTCGCGGTAGCGCTCTGTGGCCCGCGCCGCCTCGCCGCCAAGGAACAGCGCGTTGCCGAGGGCCAGCAGCGCGGCGGGGCGCTGCTCCGGCGTAGCGCCAGCCAGCCCCTGCTCGTAGAAGGCCACGGCCTCGGCCCAGGCCGCCACGCTCGCTGCCCTGCGACCGGCGCGCATGGCGAAGCTTGCGGCCCGCTCGGGCGCGCCGCCCTCCGCGAAGTGCGAGGCGATCAGGCCCGCCACGTTGTCGAGCCGGTCGCGGTGCAGCGCCTCCAGCGCCTCGGCCAGACGCCGATGCAGCGCGCGGTGGCGCGGCTCGCCCACCTCGCGGTAGGCCACCTCCATGGTCAGGGTGTGGTCGAAGCGCAGCCGCCCATCAGGAAGCTGCTCCAGCAGGCGCGCGGCCCGCAGCTCGTCTAGCGCGTCCAGCGCGGCGCTCTCGGAGAGGCCGGCGGCCCGCGCCACCAGCTCGAACTCGAACTCGCGGCCGGCGGCCACCGCGGCGTCCAGCACGCGGCGGGCCGCGTCGGAGAGCCGGGCCAGGCGCGCCTCGATCAGGCTGTAGACCGTCTGGGGCACCACAGGCGTCGCCAACAGCGCGCGGGCGTCCACGGCCCCCTCGGGCGTCAGAATGCCCTCGGCCCGCGCCAGGCGCACCAGCTCGTCGATGATGTAGGGGTTGCCCTCGGCGCTGCGCTGCAGCCACGCGGCCAGCTCGCTGGCGGCGGCAGGGCTCAGGCTGCGGGCCAAGGCCTCGGTCTCGCCGGGGGTGAGCCGGCGCAGCGCCATGCGCTCCAGCCGCCCCTCACGGGTGAGGGCCGTCACCAGCGCGCCGAGCGGGGTGCTCGGCGCTGCCGGCCGGGCCGTGGCGAGGATGCGCAGCGGCACGCCCTCGATGCGGCGCAGCAGGTAGCCCAGCAGGCCCAGGGTGCTCGCGTCGGCCCAGTGCAGGTCGTCGAGCACCAGGGCCACCGGCGCCAGGCGGGCCAGAGCCAGCATCAGCCGGGCCACGCCCTCCCAGAGCCGCGCCTCGTCGGGCCGGGCGGGCGGCGGGGCGGCGGCCTGCTCGGCGCGCGCCAGCTCGGGCAGCAGGCGCGCGGCCTCGGCCAGCCAGAGCGGCTCCAGCCCCAGCCGCTCGCGCAGCGCCGGCCAATCCGGGCGGGCCACCAAGGCGCGCAGCGCCGCTACGAGGGGCTGATAGGGTATGCTCTGCTCCAGCTCGCGGGCTGCGCCCAGCAGCACCAGGCCGCCGTGGCGCGCCACGAACTCTTCGGCCAAGCGCGTCTTGCCGATACCCGCCTCGCCCTCGATCAGGGCCAGCCGCCCCGCCGCCGTGGCCACCTCCAGGCGCGCCAGCTCGGCGTCGCGGCCGGTGAAGGGGAGCGAGGAAGCCAAGGAGACAAGGAGCGGAGGAGACAAGGAGAGCCTGTCGGCGCCCTCCAGCAGCTGCCTGTCTCCTTGTCTCCTTGTCTCCTTGTCTCCTTGGCTCCTTGGCTCCTTGTCTTGCAGGATCAGGCTATCCGTCACAACCGCATCGTAGAGCGCCTGGGTCTCGCGCATGGGCGGCACGCCAAGCTCGGCGTCGAGCAGCCCGCGCAGCTGCTCGTAGCGGCGGATGGCGCCCACCCTATCGCCGGCCAGGTAGTGCAGGCGGATGGCGTCGCGCTGCACGTCTTCCTGGAGCGGGTCGAAGCCCAGCGCACGGCGCAGCGCGTCCAGGGCGCCCGCGTAGTCGGCGCGCTGCTCGCGCATGCGGGCCAGGCGGGCCAGGCCGCGCGTGGCCCGCAGCCGCGTGCGCTCGCGCTCGGCGGCCAGCCACTCCGCGAACAGCTCGGCGTCGGGCAGTTCGAAGCCGGCCAGAAAGTCGTCGCGGTAGCGCGCCAGGGCCGCCGCCAGCTCGGCCTCGCCCACCTGCGGCGCGGCCACAAGCGCGGCGAGCGCGCGCTGGTCCACGTCGACATCGGGGGCGATGAACAGCGGGTCGTCGCCCACCAGCGCGGGGCCGAGCGCGCGGCGCACGCTGTGCAGCGTAGAGCGCAGCTGCTGCTGGGCCGCGCTGCGCTCGTTGTCTTGCCAGAGCAGCGCAAGCAGCTGCTCGCGGCGCACGGGGGCCGCCTGCGCGGCAAGGTAGTAGACAAGCGCGCGGGCGCGGCGGCGCGGCAGCGCCACGGGCGCCCCGTCGCGCAGCAGCTGTGGCGGGCCAAGCAGAAGGATAGAGAGCATACAAGCATTATAACTCCGCTGGCTCTCACCCCCCAATCCCTGCTCCCCTTGAGGGCATGGCGTTACCTACATCAGTCTGGCCGCCCGAGCCATTTGGACCACGAAGCCGCGAATGGACGCGAACCAGCGCGAAACCGGCCACACGCGTGCAGGTTCGCGTTCGCGCTGTTCGTGCCACTTCGCGTCGTTCGTGGTCCAACCGTTCGCTATCTAGACGTCACGCCGCACCTCCGCTTACCCGCTTGATTCTGCTGCTCCTACGACGTATGATAGCCGGGCCGCGTCTTTAATTAGCGAAAGGGGGGCCCTGTGATGCGTCCCACTCTCTGGCGCACGTGCGCCATCGTCGGCGTGCTCGGCTATGCCCTGCTCGTGGTAGCTCTGAGCGCCCTCGATGGGCTGCTCACCCGCCCGCCCGTCGCGTACGGACAGAGCCTCGCCGCCGTCTTTGATCGCCCCACCACCTCCAGTCCGATCGCCCTGTCTGCGGACAACAGCCTGCTCTGGGTCGTCAACCCCGACGACGACAGCGTCACGGTGATCCGCACCGACACGAACGTGGCGATCAAGCGCATCGCCGTCGGCGACGAGCCTCAGAGCATCGCCCTCGACCCCAACAACACCTTCGCTTACGTCGCCAACGCCGCCAGCAATAACGTCACGGTGATCAAGATCACCAACGCCAGCCCCGCCAGCTTCGTCGCCGCGCCCGACCTCACGGTTGGCGTCGGCGGCACCATCACCACCGGCGCCGAGCCATGGAACATCGTGAGCTCGCCCGACGGTCTGCGCATCTTTGTCGCCAACAGCGGCCAAGACACGCTCACCGTGATCAACGCGCTCACCCGCAGCGTGATCGGCAGCGTGAACCTGCGCGACAGCGTGTGCAACGGCAGCACGCCCGCCCAGCGCGCCCGCCACTTCCAGCCCCGTGGCCTCGCCGTAAGCGCCAACAGCGGGCAGCTCTACGTTACGCGCTTCCTGTCGTTTGTGCGCCCGGACGGCGTGCAGGGCAGCGACACCGGCAAGGAGGGCGTGGTCTGCCGCCTAAATATCAACACCAGCAGCGCCGCCATTAGCGCCTACCAGCCCGTCGCCGCGATCACGCTTGCACCTACCGTCACCGGCTTCAGGATCGACAGCAACGGCGACGGCACGCCGGACGACACCTCGGCCTACCCCAACCAGATGCAGAGCATCGTGATCCGCGACGGCAACGCCTACCTGCCTAGCATCGCCTCGTCGCCCTCACGCCCCCTGCGCTTCAACGTGGACACCCAGGCCTACGTGAATCGCATCAGCGGCATCGGCGCCACCGAGGCGGACGCCGGGGCGCTCAACATGCATCTCGGTGCCCGCGTGCCGGAGGCGGGTAAGCCCAAGCTCTTCTTCGCCAACCCCTGGGCGATCGCCTTCACCAACGCCAGCGGCCCGGGCGACGCCTACGCTGTCTCTGCCGGCAGCGATCTGCTGGTGAAGCTGAATGTGAACGCCGCGGGCGAGCTGAGCTTCACGGGCGGCGTCAGCACCACGCGCTACATCGATCTGAACAACCCCGACAGCGCCGCAACCAGCGGCGAGAACGCCGGCAAGAACCCGCTTGGCATCA
>JAYUYB010000329.1:0-1630 GCA_043752655.1 Chloroflexota bacterium | reverse complement strand
ACATCAACTTCTCCAACAGCGAGAACCTCTGGTACCAGACCTTCCACCGCTGGCCGATCGTCGGCGGCTTCATCGGTCGCGAGCCGCCCTACCCGCTTGCCCGCTACGCCCCCGGCATCAAGGAGCTGCGCTTCGGCACAGTGGAGCCGAACGATATTCTCTCGCCCGGCTGGCCCGCGCTCGCCCGCGAGAGCCTCGCCGCCTACGATATTCGCTACGTGATGTTTCACCATGTTGCGATGGGCTCGCCCCTCCCGCTGATGCGCGCGCTCGTCGCCGAGATGGGCCTTAGCGCCAGCTACAGCGACGAGCTGATCAGCGTCTACCCGGTGCCCGCGCCCGCCGTGGCCCGCCCGCTCGCCTACCTCGGCGCTGGCTGGGGCAATCTAGAGCAGGCGAACGGCCGCCGCTGGCGCTGGATGGGCGAGAGCGCCGAGCTCTACCTGCTCAACCCCACCGACGCGCCACGCCCGGTCGCCATCACCCTCGATCTGGAGGCCTTCGAGCAGCCGCGCACCCTTACGATGCGGCTCGACGCTGGCCCGCCCTTCACGCTAGCGGTGAGCCGGGAGCGCATGCGCCGCACGCTGCGCCTTGTCCTGCCGCCCGGCGAAAGCGTGCTATACTTAGCCGCTCCGGCGCAGGCGCCGCCCGGCCAGCCTGAGCGCAGCCTCAGCCTCGCCGTCATGGGCATCACGATCAAGTAGCACAGCGCCGCTCCCCGGCGCCCTTCAGGTGACATAAGGATGCTTGCGAAGACCGACGCCCCCCCCGCCGACAGTAAGCCCGTGCGCCTGAGCGCCCCCCGCAGCGTCGCGTATGAGGTCGCGCTGAACGGCTGGCGCATCCTGCGCGAGACAGTCAACGACTTCAGCCTCTGGCGCATCATCGAGTACCCCTGGGCCACCAAGACGCTCAAGCTGCGCCGTGGCGACATGGTGCTCGACATCGGCTCCGGCACCTCGTCCTACCCCCACATGCTCGCCAAAGAGGGCGTTGATATTGTTGTGCTGGAGCTGGACGCCGAGCGGGTGCGCTGGCAGCTGGCCAAGCGCCGCGCCACCGCCCGCCCCGGCGACGGCCGCTTCTTCCCCGTGGTGGCCAGTGCCACCGCCATGCCCATCCGGAGCGGCAGCGCCCAGCGCGTGGCCGCCGTCTCCACGCTTGAGCACATCCCCGACGATGTCGCCGTGGGCCAGGAGATCGCGCGCGTGCTTGCCGAGGGCGGGCTCGCCGCCGTCACGCTGCCCTTCACCAGCGGCGGGCGCACCAGCTTCTTCGCGGGCATTCGGCAGTTCGTGCAGGTGGAGCGCAACGCCTTCGTGCAGGCGGGCAAGCCCGGCTCGTTCTTCCGCTTCTACACCGCCGAGGATCTGGAGCGGGTGTACGGGCGCGGCGTGGGCCTCGTGATGAGCGAACTGGAGGGCTTTGGCCGCTCGATCCTCAACGGGCGCTACCACGAGACGCGGCTTACGCGCTACTGGCGCACCTTCGTGCTCAAAGATCTCGTCCTCGCCCTCACGGTCCACCCGCTGGAGGAGTGCCTCGACAAGAGCGACCCGCTCTACGTGATGTTTACCCTGCGTAAGCCGTAGATGAGCGGCGTCGAGCCACGCAGCCGTTTGGAGCG
>JAYUYB010000328.1:0-4407 GCA_043752655.1 Chloroflexota bacterium | reverse complement strand
CGTCGTGCGCAAACAGCTGCGTGCTGCCGCTGGCGAAGCGCACCAGCACATCGGCGGGCACGGGGATGGCGCCGCTGCGCTCCACGCGCACGCTGCTGCCGTCGGGGCCGTTGACGATGGGCGTGGCGCGGTAGCCGATCACGCCGGTGCCGCCGATGTAGTCGTCGAAGAACCAGCCAAGCTCGCCGAGCTCGGCCTCCAGGGCGGCGCGGAAGTCGGCGGCGGTGGGGTGGCGGAAGCGCCACTTGGCGAGGTACGCGGCCATGGCGGCGCGGAAGCGCTCGGTGCCCACCACGCGCTCCAGCGTGAGCAGGCCCACCGCCGGCTTGTTGTAGACGGCAATCGCGTACTCGCTGTCGTACTCCCAAGCGGGGAGATCGGAGCGCACACCGGGGCCAGCGGCGTAGCTAGAGAGGTCGTACACGGGGGCGCTGATGGCGCCGAAGCCGAGCTCGCGGCCGGACTCCAACTGGTAGCGCATGCCGCTGTACTCGGTCAGGCCCTCGTCGAGCCAGGGCTCGCGGCCCTCGTTGGTGGCGGTCTGCATGGGCCACCACTGGTGGGCGATCTCGTGGGCGGCGACCAGTTCGAGGAAGCCGGCGTCGGGCTCGGCGCCGGCTGTGCCGCCGGTGATCAGGGTGGGGTACTCCATGCCGCCAGCGCCGCCCGCGCTGGCTGGAACGTCGATCAGGGTGAGGCGCGGGTGCGGGTAGGCACCAAACCACGCGCTGTAGGCGGCGAGGGCGCCCACGGCCACGTCGAGGTAGCGCGCGGCGGCACCACCCTCACGCGGCAGGTCGTAGAGCACGATCTCGGTGGGGCCGGATTGCGCCGTATGCGTCACGAAGTCGGGCGAGGCGGCGAAGGCGAAGTCGGTGACGCCCTCGGCCAGGAACGGCCAGATGCGCGCTGCGCCGACTGTCCTCGGCCCAGCAGATGGGACGCCCGCACCGGCCACCACATACTCGGCGGGGGCCGTGATCTCCAGCTCGTAGCGCCCGAAGTCGTGGAAGAACTCGCTGTTGGCGTGCCATGGCTCGGTGTCCCAGCGGCCATCGTGGTAGACGGCCATTTTGGGGTACCACTGGCCGACCATGAAGAAGCTGTCGTCGCGGCCACCGTAGCCGGTGCGGGCAAAGACGCGCGGCAGCAGGCTCTCCCAGGCTACATCTAGCTCGACCAGCGAGCCCGGCGCGAGCGGCGTGGGCAGGGGCACGCGTAGCAGCGTGTCGGTGAGCGTGCTGGAGGCCAGGAGATCGGGGCCACCGCGCAGGGCGAGGCGGCTGAGCGTGATGTCGCCACGGCTGTCGGCGGAGTCGAAGCCGCGATGGTTGCCGCCGGACTCGCGCAGCCAGACGCTGTCGGGAGTGCTGAAGGCCTTGAGATAGAGGCGCAGCCAGAGCTCGCGCAGGGCGTCGGGCGAGGGGTTGCGGTAGGCGATCACGCCCTCGCCGCGCACCGTCTTGGCGGCGGGGTCGAGCGTAACGCGCAGCGTGTAGGAGGCGACATCGGGGGGTGTGGCGGCGCGCGGCGGCGGGGCCGAGCGCGGCGGCGGCGCGGCGGCGATCAGGAGCGAGGCGAGCAGGATGATGAGGAGGATCAGCAGATAATTGTGGCGCATAGCAGTTTTGTAGGAGTCAGCACTCAGCACTATGATAGCGCAGATTAGGCTGCGCCACCGCGCGAAACGGGCGCTGCACGGGCGGAACGCTCTAACACACCTGTGCGTATCGGCCGCGAGGCCCATGCAAAGAGTCGCATTGTTCGCTATAATGAGCGCAGCCATGTAGTCAGCAGCCAGGGGGCAGCGCGCCGCAACGCAGCGGCCGACGGCCATCTGCTGCTGGCTACATGTTTGAATCCGCAGCGCAACCACTGGAAGCTATATGTCGTTTCGCGTAGAGGCGCCCTACAAGCCAAGTGGCGATCAGCCCCAGGCGATCGAGAAGCTCGTGCAGGGGCTTAAGAACGGCTACCGCCAGCAGACGCTGCTGGGGGCCACAGCAACGGGCAAAACCTTTGTGATGGCCGAGATCTTCGAGCAGGCCAAGCGCCCAACGCTCGTGATGGCCCATAACAAGACACTGGTCTCGCAGCTGTGGGCGGAGTTCCGCGACTTCCTGCCGGACGCTGCGGTGGAGATGTTCATCTCCTACTACGACGAGTACACGCCCGAGGCGTATGTGCCGTCGAAGGATCTCTACATCGAGAAAGAGGCCTCGATCAACGAGGAGATCGACCGCCTGCGCCACGCGGCTACCCAGGCGCTCTTTACGCGCCAGGACGTGCTGATCGTCGCGTCGGTCTCGGCGATCTACGGCCTCGGCTCGCCCCACGACTACGGCCAGGTGGTGATCCCCATCCGCCAGGGCGAGATCCGCAACCGCGACAAGCTGCTGCGCCAGCTGATCGACCTGCAGTTCCAGCGCAACGATATTGACTTCCATCGCGGCACCTTCCGCGTGCGCGGCGACACGCTCGACGTGATGCCCGCCAACAGCGAGACGGCGCTGCGCGTGGAGTTCTGGGGCGACGAGATCGAGAAGATCAGCGAGTTCGACCCGCTCACCGGCGAGCTGCTGCTCACCCGCGTGAGTGTGGACATCTACCCCGCGAAGCACTTTGTCGCCACCAAGGAGAAGCTCGCCGTCGCCGTGAGCGGCATCCAAGACGAGCTGGGCGAGCGGCTGCGCGAGCTGGAGAGCGGCGGCAAGCTGCTGGAGGCGGCCCGGCTGAAGCAGCGCACTATGTACGATCTGGAGATGCTCTCCGAAGTGGGCTACTGCTCCGGGATCGAGAACTACTCGCGCCACATGGACGGCCGCTCGCCTGGGCAGACGCCCTGGACGCTGATCGACTACTTTCCCGACGACTTCCTGCTCTTCGTAGACGAGAGCCACATTACGCTGCCGCAGGTGCGCGGCATGTCGCTCGGCGACCGCCAGCGAAAGGGCACGCTGGTGGACTACGGCTTCCGGCTGCCCTCGGCGGTGGATAACCGCCCGCTCCAGTTCGACGAGTTCGAGCAGCATATCTACCAGGCGATCTACGTCTCGGCCACGCCAGGGCCATTCGAGCGCCAGCACTCCGAGCAGATTGTCGAGCAGATCATCCGACCGACCGGCTTGCTCGACCCGGTGATCCTTGTGCGGCCCTCGAAGGGCCAGGTAGACGACCTGATCGGCGAGGTGCGCGCCCGCGTTGCCAAGGGGCAGCGCACGCTTGTGACCACGCTCACCAAGCGCATGTCGGAGGATCTGTCCGACTACCTCAAGGAGATGGGCATCCGCACGATGTACCTGCACGCCGACATCGATACGCTGGAGCGGATCGAGATCCTGCGCGATCTGCGGCTCGGGGTGTATGATGTGGTGGTGGGTATCAACCTGCTGCGCGAGGGGCTGGACCTGCCGGAGGTGAGTCTGGTGGCCATCCTCGACGCCGACAAAGAGGGCTACTTGCGCTCGGAGACCTCGCTGATCCAGACGACAGGGCGGGCTGCGCGCCACCTCGAGGGCCAGGTGATCATGTACGCCGACCATATGACGGCCTCGATGGACGCGGCGATCAAAGAGACCCAGCGCCGCCGCGACATCCAGCTGGCCCATAACATGCGCAACAATATCACGCCGGTGGGCATCTCAAAGGGTGTGCGCGATCTCACCGACCGCATCAAGCGCATGGCCGAGGAGCGCGGCGAGTATAAGCTGGACGGCAAACATGTGGCCCAACCTGTGCTCAGCGAGATCCCGCGTGACGAGATTCACAAGCTGATCAAGGATCTTGAGAAGCAGATGAAGCAGTCCGCCAAGGATCTCCAGTTTGAGAAGGCCGCCAGCCTGCGCGACCAAGTGGTAGAGCTGCGCAAGACCCTCGCGCTCGACAAGTAGGTACTGAGTACTGAGTGCTGAGTGCTGAGCCCTGTCGGCACTGATGGGTGGCCAAGCGACACTCAGTACTTTGCCCAAAACTCAGCACTCTGCCCGGAACTCAGCACTTAGCACTTTGCCCGGAACTAACCATGGCAGTCCAGGTCTGGATCGGCGAGAAGCCAGAACACCCCACCGAGCGACGCGCGATCGTCTCGCTTGCCCACGGCCTGGACAAGCTGGATGGACTCTACCTGATCCTGGCCAACTTCAGCGTGGGCGGGCGCACAGTAGACCTGGTGATCATCAAGCACGACGCGATCTTCATCGTGGAGCTGAAGCACTGCGACGGGCGCGTGATCGGCAGCGTGAACGGGCCATGGTTTGTGGAGGGGCGCAACGGCGAGCGCAAGCGGCTGAACCCCGGCCGCAAGAACCCGTACAATCAGGTCATCTCCTACTTCCACGCGCTCACCAACTTCCTCAACGAGCACCGGCGCGCGTTCCTCTCGGCGCAGAAGGCCAACGATATCGACTT
>JAYUYB010000327.1:0-4412 GCA_043752655.1 Chloroflexota bacterium | reverse complement strand
TGCTGTTTGCCGTTGGCGCCCTAGTGCTTGGGTACGGGCTGATCCGGCCGCGTGTGAGCGAGTATGTCGGCCAACAGGTGAGCGAGCAGATCAACGCGGAGCTGGCGCGTGAGGTGGTCGCCGCCCTTGTCGGCGAGCTAGATGCATCGCCGCAGCCTGCTGCGCAGCCCGTCGCACCGCTAGTCGTCGCGGCGGCAGCGGGCGGTGCCACTCAGCCGACAGCACCCGGCACCACAGCGCAGCCGGTGGCGGTCGTCGCAGGGCAGCCAGCCCCAACCGCCGCCGTAGTGGGGCAGCCAGCCCCGGCAGCGGTTGATAGCGGGGGCCTGCTGCGGGCGATTGTCGCGCCGCCCACAGCGGAGCGCGTGAGCGTCGCGCAGCCAGAGGCGCAGGCGCCTGTGGAGGCCACGCCTACGCCAGCAGCGACGGCAGCGCCCGGCAGCGCGCCCGCCCCCGCCACGCCCGCCGCGCCTGCGCCCAGCGCGCCCACCCAGGTTGTAGCTCCCCCGATCACGGCGCCGCGCACGATCGAAGAGATCGTCGGCGATCTGCCGAGCGGCGAGATCATCGTCACCGAGGAGAAGCTCAACGGCAAGATCACCGGGCGTGCGGCCAGCCTCGGCCCGATCGACCGCATCGTAGTGCGCTTTGTGCCGGGCGAGGTGCAGGTGACGCTCACCGTGCTCGGGCAGGATACTATCGGCACCTCGCAGCTGACGATCAAGGACGGCAAGGTGGCCGCCGAGAATCCGCAGATCAGCGGCGCCCTGAGCCTGGTGATCTCCGTGGCCGATCTCGTGCGCCCAATCGAGGAGGAGCTGAACAGCATCCTCGACACCGCCGGGCGGCAGGTGCGCGCGGTGCGCATCGAGCAGGGCCAGATCGTCGTGACGATGAACTGATTACAGCGCCCCGGTGAAGTGCAGCGCCGCCTCGTCCAGATGGTCGTACGCGCCGACGCTGAGCCCGGCGTAGGCGCGCAGGGTGTCCGCGTAGGCAACGTGGGCGCCCGGCTTCGCGGTGTACGGCTCTGCCACAAAGAAGGGCTGGCCACCAAACTGGAGCAGACGGCGCGCCCGCGCCAGGCTGGCCGGGTCGCCAGCGCCAGCGGGGAGCTGGCGCAGCAGCGCAAGCGCGGCCTGCGCGTGGCGCCTGTGATCTTCGCCAAGCGCCCCGCGCTCCAGCAGCTGCGAGCGCGAGGCCAACGGGTCGATGGCGGGCCAGATGCCCTGGCGCGCAAGCTCGCGGCTGAAGACGAGCCGCGTGTGCGCGCCTTCCAGCAGCGCCGACGCCTCTGGCCCAAGCACAGGCTCGGGCGTGGTGTGGCGCCAGAAGCAGAGCAGCAGGGCGAGCGAGCCATGGCCGCTCGCGCGCCCGCGCCCGCGTAGCAGCGGGGCGGTTCGCTCAGTCACAAGGCCGTCGTCGAGCACCAGGAGCAGATCGCGGCCGCCAGCAAGGAACTCCTCTGCGATGGTGAGGGCCGCCCACACCAGCCGCTCGTGCCGCTCAGGCGGCGCCTCTGAGGGCGCAGTAACAACGATGGTCTGGCGCTCGACGCCACCCTCGCGCAGCGTGCTCACCGTCTCGGCAACGGTGTAGGCCTCATCGTCCAGGTCGGCGAGCACGGCGTAGCCGCCGCGCTGCGTCGCCAGCCTCTGGGTTAGCTCGGTGATCGCAACGATCAGGCCGGTTCCTGGGCTGGCGAGCAGGGCCACCGTGCCGCCGCGCGGGAGCGGTGCGAAGAAGTCGATCACCTTGATGCCCGTCTCCCAGACTGGCCCTGGTGCGGCGGCCTCGCCAAGCGGCGCCAGTGTCGTTGGGCGTACAGCGTGCAGGGCGCCCAGTCCGTCCTGCGGCGCGCCCATGGGATCGACCACGCGACCAAGCAGCCCGTCGCCGACAGGAAACGTCGTGTGCAGCTCACTCATGTGTTGCCTCCTCTGCTTCAAGCTCGATCTGTTTCAAGGCGGCCCAGTCGCGGGCTGTGCGGCCCTCAGCATCCTGAAGCTCGGCGCTGGCGCCCGCCGCCAGGAGCTGGCGCATATGGGCCTGGCGCCCGCGGATTACAGCCCAGTGCAGCGGGGTCATGCCGCGCTCGGTGGCGCTGTTCGGGTCGGCGCCATGGCGCAGCAGCAGCTCGACCAGGGCCGGGCGGTCATTCAGAACAGCGACGTGGAGCGGCGTCAGGCCGCTGTTGGTGCGCTCATTCACCTGGGCGCCGCTCGCGAGCAGCAGCTCGGCAAGGGCAAGGTTGCCGCTGTCGGCGGCGCGATGCAGCGCGGTGAACGAGCGCACGGCGGGCATGCGGTTGCGTCGGGCCATCTCGGCGTCCCAGCGCTCGTGCTCGGCGACAAGGGCGGGCGTCGTCTGGAGCAGCCGACGTACTATCTCCACCTCGCCCGCGCGCACGGCGAGAAAGAACTGGATCGTCCGAGCAAACGCGGCCTGCTCAGACAGCTGCCCTGTGAACTCCTCTGGCATATGCACCTCCAGCGTACGGCGTAGGATCTGACGGGCGCGAAAGAGGCGTTTTTTCACCACTGGCGTCGGCAGAGCGACGATGGCGGCGATCTCGCTCTGCGCGTAGCCGCCAAAATAGAACAGGCTCACCAGCGTTCGCTCCGGCTCCGCCAGCGCAGCGATCGCGGCGTGGACGAGCCTGCGGGTCTCCAGGCGCTCTGCGAGTTGGGGCGGGCCGGGCGTGGCGGAGATAAGCGCGTCGGCCCGTTCGAGCGGCGTCGTCTGGTGCTGCCGCCCGCGCACCATGCGGTCGCCGAACTTCACGACGATGCGGCGAAACCATGCCGGGAATGCGGCGGGCTCCTGGAGGCGCGGAAGGCACTGGTACGCCTCAAGAAAGGCCTCCTGGGCGACATCCTCGGCCAGGTGCAGGTCGCCAACGATGGGGTAGGCCACGGCGCAGGCCATGCGTTGGAAGCGCTCGACCACCCGCCCGAAGGCGTCGATGTCGCCGTGCTGCGCCCGCCGCACCAATGTTGATAGCTCTTCCATCCAAGCCCCCTGCTGCCTGACTCAGCCGCTCTACATGAAAGTCCCACCTTGCTGGCGCAAGGTTCCAGCGCGCTCAAAAGAAAGCCCCTCTCCCAATCGCCGCGCGATGAGAAGAGGGGAATGCCGAACGGAGCCGCTGAGCAACAAGCGGTTACAGGCGCTCGAAGACGCCCGCCGCGCCCATGCCGCCGCCGATGCACATGGTGACCAGGCCGTAGCGCCCGCCCCGGCGCTCCAGCTCGTCGAGGATCTGCACCGTGAGCTTGGCGCCCGAGCAGCCGAGCGGGTGGCCCATGGCGATGGCGCCGCCGTTCACGTTCACCTTCTCCGGGTCGATCCCCAGCTCGCGCAGCACCGCCAGCGACTGAGCGGCGAAGGCCTCGTTCAGCTCGATCAGGTCGATGTCGCTGAGGTTCAGCCCGGCCAGCTTGAGCGCCTTGGGGATGGCCACCACCGGGCCGATGCCCATCACCTCCGGGGCCACGCCGCCCACGGCGAAGCTGATGAAGCGGGCGCGCGGCTTCAGACCAAGGGCCTCGGCCTTCTCACGGCTCATCAGCACCACGGCGGCGGCGCCGTCGCTCGTCTGCGAGCTGTTGCCTGCCGTCACGCTGCCGTTGGCGGCGAAGGCCGGCTTGAGCTTGGCCAGCGCCTCGGGCGAGGTGTCGGCGCGCGGGCCCTCGTCTCTGGTAAAGCTGAAGCTTTTGACGCTACGCTTGCCCGCCGCGTCCAGCTCCACCAGCTCCAGCTCCACCGGCACGATGCCCGCATCGAACAGGCCCTCGCGCTGGGCGCGCAGGGCGTTCTGGTGCGAGCGCAGGGCGAAGGCGTCCTGATCCTCGCGGCTCACACCGTGGGCCTTGGCCACATTCTCGGCGGTGAGGCCCATGTTCAGGTAGACGGCGGGGTCGTGCTGGGCGAGGTAGGGGTTGGGGGCGAACTTGTTGCCCGACATTGGCACCATGCTCATGCTCTCGGCGCCGCCCGCGATGATTACATCCGCACCGCCCGCCATGATCTGCTGGGCGGCCATGGCGATTGTCTGGAGGCCAGAGGCGCAGAAGCGGTTCACGGTAACGCCGCACACGGCGTCTGGCAGGCCGGCGCGCTGCGCGGCGATGCGCGCCAGGTTCAGACCCTGCTCGCCCTCGGGCATAGCGCAGCCCATGATCACATCCTCAACCTCGCGCGGGTCGAGGCCGGGGGCGCGCTCAATCGCGGCCTTCAGCACCAGGGCGGCCAGCTCGTCGGGGCGCGTGGTGCGCAAGGTGCCTTTGGGGGCCTTGCCTACGGCGGTGCGAGCGCCAGATACGATGACAGCTTCACGCATATTGTTACAACTCCTGATTTGGTTCATGCTACGGGGAGACAAGGAGACAAGGAGACAAGGAGACAAGGAG
>JAYUYB010000326.1:0-4413 GCA_043752655.1 Chloroflexota bacterium | reverse complement strand
GCGGTGATCACGCCGTATGTCGCGTTTGAGAGCCTGGAGATCACCCCGGTGCGTATGGCGGCCGTCCCAGACGTTGGCATCATCGAGCGGCCAGCGCCCGACGAGCCGGGCTCGGCCGTCGCCATCCTCCCGCCGCCGATCATCGGCACGGCGACAATGAACGTGCCCACGCGCTATGCCCGCCTGGAGATCCGCACCGTGGACGGCGACGTGCTGGTGACGGCGATCGAGCTGCTCTCGCCGGCGAACAAGCGCCCAGGCATGGACGGCGCAGACACCTACGAGAAGAAGCGCCAGGAATTTTTCCAGACCGAGGCCCATTTGCTGGAGATCGATCTGCTGCGGGCCGGCAAGCGCCCCCAAGTACGCGCGAAGCTGCCGCCTGCACCGGGCTTCATCTTCCTGAGTCGCGCCGAGCGCCGCCCACAGATCGGCATCTGGCCCGTGACGTGGCAGGAGCCGATCCGCGTCGTGCCGGTTCCGCTGCGCCGCCCTGATCCTGATGTGCCGCTCGATCTGAGCGCCTGCCTGCGCGCGATCTATGCCAGTGCCCGCTACGAGCGGCGCATCGACTACCGCCTGCCGCCGTCGCCCCCGGAGCTGCCCCCAGAGGATGCGGCGTGGCTCGACGCCCACCTGCGTGCGGCGGGGCTGCGACCGTAGCGCGTCCTACAACCCCGTGCTACAATAGCGCATGGACGTGCTGAGCGAGGAGGGCGGCAATGAGTGAGCCTACGGGCGCGGGGCGAGAGAAGACGCAGCGGCTGCCGCCAGAGGAGCTGCCAGAGGCGCGGGGCGGGGCAAATGGGGGGCGGCGCAACACGGAGCGCCTTGGCCCCACGGGCGATGAGTGGAGCGAGCGCGAGCCGGTGAACCCTGGGTGGCGCAGCGAGCGGGCGAGCGGGCGCAAGAGCACCCGTCGCGGCGCCCTGCCAAGCTCGCCACAGGAGTTCCAGCTCTGGCTCCAGGCGGGCGGCTGGCGCTACGTGGCGGGTATCGCGCTGCTGCTTGTGGTGCTGCTGATCGCGCTGCTCGCCTTCACGCGCAGCCCGCAGCGCCAGGCCGGCCTGCCAGGCGTGGGCGAGCAGCAGCCAGCTGTGAGCGAGCCAGTGCTGGGCGGCGCCCCCGCCAGTGCGCTGCCCACCGTCACCCCCGCCCCCACCGCGCCAGCCCAGGCGCAGTTCTTTGTTGTCACGGGCACGGCCCCCGACGGCCTGTTCCTGCGGCCGCAACCCTCGCGGGAGGGCGCCCCTGTCACGACGCTCCCCGACGGGACGCGCGTAGAGCAGATCGGCGAAGATGTGCCAGGCGGCGACTTTGTCTGGCGTAAGGTGCGCGCGCCAGGCGGGCAAGAGGGCTACGTGGCGGTGGACTTTCTCGCACCCGCGCCTTGAGCCGGAGACCGGGAGACAGGGAGACAGGGAGCGCCTATCGGAGCACAAGAGTGGTCTCCTGGTCTCCTGGTCACCTTGTCTCCTGGTCACTCCTCCCGCGCCTTCGTGATCGCCTTGCGCGCGCTGCGGCGCTCGGGCTTGGGCGGTGGCGGGCCGAGCACGAGCGCGAGCACCTCATCGAGGTGGGCGACGAGATGGATCGTAAGTTTGGAGCGGACGGCGGCCGGGATCTCTACCAGATCTGGGCCGTTTTTCTTGGGCAGGATCACCTCGCGCACGCCAACGCGGAAGGCGCCGAGCAGCTTCTCCTTCACGCCGCCGATCGGCAGCACGTTCCCGCGCAGCGTCAGCTCGCCCGTCATGGCGACATTGTGGCGCACGGCGCGGCCGCTGAGCGCGGAGATCAGCGCGGTGGCCATGGTGATCCCGGCGGAGGGGCCGTCCTTGGGCGTGGCGCCCTCCGGCACATGGATGTGGATGTCGATCTTCTCGAAGCGGCGCGGGTCGAGCCCGAGCTCCACGGCGTTGGCACGGGCGTAGGAGAGTGCGGCCTGGGCCGACTCCTGCATCACCTCGCCGAGCTGGCCGGTAAGCGTAAGGCCGCCCTTGCCATCCATTAGCGAGACCTCGACTGGCATTGTGTCGCCGCCAGCGCCGGTGTAGGCCATGCCGATGGCGAGGCCCACCTGATCCTGCTGCTCCATGCTGCTGATCTCGTAGCGCGCCGGGCCGAGCAGCTTCGCCACGAGGCGCGGGCTGATGACGTGCGGGTGGCTGCGGCCCTCGGCTACGCGGCGGGCCGTCTTGCGGCAAACAGCGCCAAGCTCGCGGTCGAGGTTACGGACGCCAGCCTCGAACGTGTAGCCACGGATGATTGTGCGAATCGTGTTGTCGCTGAAGCGTAGCGTACCGGGGGGCAGGCCATTTGCCTCATGCTGGCGCGGGACAAGGAAGCGGCGGGCGATCTGGAGCTTCTCCTCCTCGGTGTAGCCGGGCAGCTCGATCACTTCCATGCGGTCGAGCAGCGGCTCGGGCACGTCGTCGGCGTGGTTGGCGCTCGTCACAAAGAAGACCTTAGAGAGGTCGAAGGGCGTATCGAGGTAGTGGTCGGAGAAGCTAGTGTTGAGCTCAGGGTCGAGCACTTCGAGCAGGGCGTCGGCGGGGTCGCCGCGAAAGTCGGCCCCAAGCTTATCGACCTCATCCAGCAAAAAGACCGGGTTAAGCGTGCCGGCATCCTTTATGCGCTGCATGATCCGGCCGGGCATGGCGCCGATGTAGGTGCGGCGGTGGCCACGGATCTCGGCTTCGTCGTGCAGGCCGCCAAGGTTGAGGCGCACAAACGGGTGGCCAAGCGCCTCGGCAATACTGCGGCCCAGGCTCGTCTTGCCGACACCAGGCGGGCCAACCAGGCAGAGGATAGGCGAGCGCTGGCGCGGGCCGGCGAGCTGGCGCACCGCAAGAAACTCGAGGATGCGGTCCTTCACGTTGGCGAGCCCGAAGTGATTGGCGTCGAGGATGCGCGCGGCCTGGCGCAGGTCGTGGTGGGCTGCGTCGAGCTTACCCCAGGGGAGGGCGAGCATCCAGTCGAGGTAGGCGCGCACAACGGCGTGCTCCGGGCTGAGGGGCGGGATCGTTTCGAGGCGTGTGAGCTCCTCGGCAACGCGGGCGCGCGCGCTATCGGAGAGCAGCGCGGCGGTGGCGCGCTCACGTAGCGCCACGAGCTGGCGCTGGGCGGGATCATCCTGGCCGAGCTCGCGCTGGATCACTTTAAGCTGCTCGCGCAGGAAGAGCTCGCGCTGCGAGCGATCAACCTCGTGCTGCGCCTGGGACTGAATCTGGCGCTCCAACTCTAGCCGATCGAGCTCCTGGGTGAGCAGGGCGCTCACGCGGCGCAGGCGCTCCTCGGGGTCGAGCGTCTCGAGGATCTGCTGGCGGGCGGCGAGGGCGAGCGGCAAAATGGAAGCGATCAGGTCGGCGAGGCCGCCGGGCGTCCCGACGTTCAGCGCGGTAACGTAGGCGTCGTTGGGGAGGCTAGGCGAGCGGCGCACCACCTGCTCGAACAGCGTGAGGGCGGCGCCCGCCAGCTCCTCGGTGGCGAGCGTGCGCGCTTCATTGATCGGCAGCGGCACCGCGCGCACGCGCAGCGTAGCCTCGTCGGGGAGCGCGGCGAGCACACGCATGCGGCGCTGGCCCTCCAGCACCACGCTGGTGCTGCCGTCGTGCAGCTTTTGGGCGCGCTGCACGGTGGCCTCCACGCCCACTGCGTAGAGCTCGGCCAGGGTCGGGTCGCCGGGCGCAAGCTCGCGGCGCGCGAGGGCGAGCACCCGCTGATCGCGGCTGGTGGCGGCCTCGACAGCGGCAACGGCGGCCTCGCTCGCAAGAGAGATCGTTGCGAGCATGTGCGGGAACAAGACCGTATCGGGGAGAGGCAGCACAATCAGCGCTTGCTCGGCTGGGTCGTCGTGGAGCAGAGCCTGGTCGCGGCTGGTGGGAAAATGAAAGCGAACAGGCGTCTCTTCGGTCACGCGCACCTCCATGAGGATTGCCGTACTTGGCCTGCCGCAGACCACAGCAAGGCTTGAATTATAGCACGCACCCTCGCCATGAGTGGTCCGTTTACGGCACTAGAAAGCTGTGTATTCTCCTGCTGAGCGGGAGTGATCGGCTTGACAGTCACCGGCTTTTCCGCTACAATCCTGAGCGTGTTATGCCGTACGCCAATGTAGCTCAGTTGGTAGAGCAGCTGTTTCGTAAACAGCAGGTCGAGAGTTCGAGCCTCTCCATTGGCTCCACACGTTTTGGCTTTGCAACGCGGAGGGCCGGGATAACCCACGTGGTTGTCTCGGCCCTCGGGCTTTGCTGCGACTCTATCTGCGACTCTATGCTGCACTGTCCCCCGGCACGCCCCGTTTCAGCAGGCGGCTGAGCCCGGTCACCGCCTCGCGGCGCGTCTCGGGGAACGCGTGGGCGTAGATGTCCTGTGCCACCTTCACTGCCACGATGTGAAAACGGCGCAGGA
>JAYUYB010000325.1:0-1640 GCA_043752655.1 Chloroflexota bacterium | reverse complement strand
TGCCTGGCATATGGGAGCCCTCTGGCCCATGTGGATAGCATCGAAGGGGATGGGGAGCATGCGCGCCTGGCGCGGCGCCAGATCACACACTATGGCCTTGATGCTCGCATCTCCGTGCATCACGGGCAATTCGATGCCGTGCTCGCGACATTGGCGCCCAGCTACGATATGGCCTTCTTTGACGGCTTTGCGCCGGCACTCGCCACGATCCGCCAGCTCCGAAACCTGCTCGCCGAAGGCGGCCTGCTCGTCTGCTCTAACCTGCAGCTTGGCCACGGGCGTGAGGCACAGCGCCTGGCCGCCGAGCTCGCGGATCGCTCGCACTGGCAGGGGCTCGAGCCAATCGAGCGCGGGCGCACCGTAGTCCTTGTCAAAATGGTTCCGCCGGATAACCCACAGTCTTAGAAATGCTGTACCAGCTAGACGACATCACGCTCTACGCGGAGCGCTCCGGCGCTGGCCCGCCGCTGCTGCTGCTCCACGGCTTCACGGGCAGCGCCGCCGAGTGGGCCGCGCTGCGCCCGCAGCTGGCCGCGCAGCGTGAGCTGATCGCCGTGGACCTGATCGGCCACGGGCGCTCCTCTGCGCCCGCCGACCCCTCCCGCTACAGCATGGAGCGCTGCGTCATCGATTTGCTGGCCCTGCTCGACGCCCTTCGCCTTGCGCAGGTCGACCTGCTGGGCTACTCGCTGGGCGGGCGCGTGGCGCTCCAGCTTGCGGCGGCGGCGCCTGCTCGCATCGCCCGCCTGATTCTGGAAAGCGCCTCGCCCGGCGTGGCCGACCCCGCCGAGCGCGCCGCCCGCGTCGCGAGCGACAACGCCCTGGCCGACAGGATCGAGGCCGAGGGCCTTGCGTGGTTTGTCGAGCACTGGGCGGCCATCCCGCTCTTTGCCAGCCAGGCCGCCCTGCCGGCGGAGCAGCGCGCAGCCCTGCGTGAGCGTCGGCTGCGTGGCAACGCCCAAGGCTACGCCAACAGCCTGCGCGGCATGGGCGCTGGCCGCCAGGCGCCGCTCTGGGAGCGCCTGCCCACGCTGCCCATCCCCACGCTGCTGATCAGTGGCGAGCTTGACGTAAAGTATGTGGAGCTTGGGCAGCGCATGGCCGCGCTGCTGCCCAACGCGCGCCACCAGAGTATCCGCAGCGCGGGCCACGCCGCGCACCTGGAGCGGCCGGAGGCGTTCGCAGAACTTGTGGTAGGATACATTCAGACGACCTCGTAGGGGCGCCCCATCGTGGGCGCCCTTCCCCATCATGGAGCCAACCATGCCAATCGAGTGGGCCAGCGCCGGCGCTTACACCGACATCCTGTACGAGCACGACGCGGCGGGCGAGGGCATCGCGAAGATCACGATCAACCGCCCCGCCAAGCGCAACGCCTTCCGCCCCGAGACGGTCCAGGAGCTGATCGACGCCTTTACACGCGCCCGTGACGCCGAGTCGATCGGCGTGATCCTGTTCACCGGCGCGGGCGATCAGGCCTTCTGCTCTGGTGGCGACCAGAGCGTGCGCGGCGAGGGCGGCTACGTGGGCAAAGATACGGTGCCGCGCCTGAATGTGCTGGATCTCCAGCGGCTGATCCGCGTGCTGCCCAAGCCCGTAATCGCCCTGGTGGCTGGGTACGCGATCGGTGGCGGCCACGT
>JAYUYB010000324.1:0-4419 GCA_043752655.1 Chloroflexota bacterium | reverse complement strand
TGGGCTCGTCGCTCTACGTGCAGCAGGTAACCGGCAGCCCCCAGGAGTTTAACGGCAAAGATATCACCGTAGATGGCGCCTACCTATGGCGCCCCGGCGACCCAAGCCGCTCTGTGCTAGCCCTCGGCGTAAGCACGCTCGACAACGGCCTGGATGCGCAGCCGCTCGGCGAGACGATCTGGCTCGAAGGTTTCCCCGCCGAGATCACTGCGGATCTACACCGCCCCGGCGACGCTGTCTACGGCTTTGTGCGCGTGAAGGGCCAGTTTAGCTCTGGCGGCGCCTACGGCCCCAACGGCGAGTACAAGCACCAGCTGAGCGTTGTGTCCGCAGAGCCGATCGAGCAGGTGCGCCGCGTGGAGCAGAAGCTCCAGGATCAGTCGCTTGGCGCGGGCAAGGTCTCGTTCTTCGAGTTGCAGCGCAACCCGGCGGCCTACAACGGCCAGACAGTCACCACCCAGGGCTACTACTTTTGGAACTCGGTGATCTACGTGCTGGGCGAGGGCGTGAGCACCGAGGAGGATGGCGCCAGCCCGCAGCCGATCGGCACGCCGATCTGGATGGAGGGCTTCCCGCCAGATCAGTCGTCCGCGCTCAATGTCGGCCCAAACAACAGCTATGTCTGGGGGCCGGTCGAGGTGACGGGCACGTTCCAGACCGGGGGCGGCTTCGGCAAAGATGGCGCCTACCAGAGCCTGTTCACTGTGCAGTCGGCCACACCCTTGAAATAGGGAACAGGGAACAGGGAACAGGGAGCGGCAACGTAAGGCTCGCTGCGCTCGCGTAAGTGCAACGAGCACACAGCTCCGACCCTGTACCCTGTTCCCTGTTCCCTTAGCGCGACAGCGATGTACTACTTCATCGAGCCGATGACGGAGGATGATATTCCCCAGGTGCAGCAGATCGAGGCCCAGAGCTTCACAACTCCGTGGTCGGCCAGCACCTACCGCCGCGAGCTGCGCAACACCCAGAGCTGCCGCTACATTGTGGTCCGCTCCAGCGACGCCCCGCCGCCGCCCTCGGAGGCGCAGCCGCCGCGCCGCACCCCGCTGCTCATCCAGCTTTTCGGCTCGCTCTTCCCCCAGCCCGAGCAGCCCCCGAGCCCCACGCCGATCGTGGGCTACGGCGGGCTCTGGCTTACCCTGGAAGATGCCCATGTTACCACCATCGCTGTGGAGCCGGCCCAACGCGGCAAGGGGGTAGGCGAGCTGCTGCTCAACGCCCTGATCGACCACGCCTACGAGCTCGGCGGCCGCCAGATTACGCTGGAGGTGCGCGTAAGTAACACCAGCGCCCAGCGGCTCTACCTGAAGTACGGCTTCCAGGCCGCTGGCACACGCCCGCGCTACTACACCGACAATGGCGAGGACGCGCTGATCATGTGGACCGAGGCGCTCGACACGGTCGAGTACCGCGCCCGCCTCTCCGAGCGGCGCCGGCTGCTGTTTGCGCGGCTTCAGGCCCAGGCGAGCTAGCAGGGGAGACACGGAGACCGGGAGACCGGGAGACAAGGAGCGCCTGACGGCGAGCACGAGCTGTCTCCGTGTCTCCGTGTCTCACTCCTCGCCCAGAATCTCGCGCAGCTTCGGGTAGAGCGGGCTCTCGCGCAGAGCCTGGTAATCGATCTGGCCCGCGTACACCTGGTCGGCGAGCTCGCGCTGGAGGGTGGACACCCGCTCGCGGCCCTGCACGCGGTCGCGGAAGGCGGCGTGGCGCAGCAGCAGGGCGGCCTCGTTGTGGGGCGCCAGGCGGCCAGCGAAGAGCCTGTGCGGTGGTCGTATCTCCAGGGCGAGCCCGTCGCAGCGCGTGAGCAGCTCCACGTCGCGATCCTGGCGATAGCGCGGGCTCACCTGGGCCTGGCCACGGTAGATATCGCGGTAGTAGCTGGCTGGGTAGGAGCCGACGCGCATGAGCAGCTCGTTCACCCGCACGCGGTGGCGCTCGTTCGGGATGTGCAGATAGTCCCAGATCACAAAGTCTACCTGCGCGTCGGCGCAGGCGCGCAGCAGGCCGCGCAGCGCGCTGTCGGTATCGTTGACGTATGGCATGATCGGAAGCAGCGCCACGCCCACGGGCACGCCGGCCCGTTTCAGCTCGGCGAGCACCTCCAGGCGCAGGGCGGGCGGCGGCGCCTTGCCCTCCAGCTTCGCGGCCAGATGCGGGTCTAGCGTGAGTAGGGTGGTCATCACAATGGCAAGGCCGCGCTCGTTCATGCGCTGGAGCAGCGGCAGATCCTCTAGCACGGTGGCGCTCTTGGTGAGGATCAGGCAGGGCTGCTCGCGCTCGGCCAGCACCTGAAGCGTCTGCCGAGTGAGCCGGTAGCTCTGCTCGGCGGGCTGGTAGGGGTCGCTCAACGCGGTGATCGCGATCAGGTCACCCCGATCCACCGCCGCAAGCTCGGCGGCGAGGTGCTGGGGCAGATCCACCGCGACGCGCACCGTCTCGTTGAGCGGGCGCTCGCTGTAGAGCCAGGAGTCGCAGTAGGGGCAGCCGAGCTCGCAGCCGGTGTAGATGTTGAGCGTGTAGCTGGAGAGGAAGAACTCATTGATGGTGGGCCGCCGCGCGCTGAGGGCGGGCGCGTTGGCGAGCAGGTCCCGGATGTAATTTGCCATAGCTTGAAGTGCTGAGTGCTGAGTGCCGCGACAGCGCGGCGCCCCGCCTGCGAGCAGCGCCAGTTAGAGTCGGGCGGCTGCGAGCTCGCGCAGCAGCTCGTTGTGGACGCGGCCGTTGGAGGCGACGAGGCGTGAGACGTCGGGGCGCCAGGGGCGACCCTGCCAGTCGCTGAGGGTGCCGCCCGCCTCCAGCACGATCAGGGCGCCGGCGGCCACGTCCCAGGGGCTGAGGCCAAGCTCCCAGTGGGCGTCGCTGCGGCCGGCGGCCACGTAGCAGAGGTCGAGGGCGGCGGAGCCGGGGCGACGGATGTCCTGGCAGCGCAGCAGCAGATGGTTGTGCTCGCGCAGGTTGTTGTCGGGCTGGCTGAAGCGATCATACGGGAAGCCGGTGGTGAGCAGAGCCTGGGCGAGCCGCTCGGTGCGCGCGACATGGAGCAGCCGACCGTTGCAGCGGGCGCCGCCGCCGCGCTCGGCCGCAAACAGCTCGCCGCGCGCAGGGTCGTAGACCACGCCAATATACAGCTCGCCAGCGCGTAGCAGGCCCAGGGAGACGCTGTACGTCGGCAGGCCGTGCAGATAGTTCAGCGTGCCATCGAGCGGGTCGATCAGCCACTGGAACTCGCTTGTGCCAGCAGCGGCGCCGCTCTCCTCAGCCAGAATGGCGTGGTCGGGGAAGCGCTCGCGGATGGCGGCGAGGATCAGCGCCTCGCTGGCCTTGTCGGCGTCGGTGACGACATCCGCAAAGCCTTTGGACTCAACGCTGCGCTCCTGCTCCTGGCGCGCCCGCAGCACGGCCCCGGCGCGGTGCGCCAGGTCGATCGCAAAGTTTAGCATGCAGCTAGCTTTCTGTTCCCGCGGATATTCAAGGGCGCGGCGCCTGATTGTTGGAACGTGGAGTTATTGTAGCAGCTTTGCAGGGGCATCTGCGGCGTCCCCCAGGCCATCGAGATCGTGAGCGGCGCGAACGTCTGGACCACGAACGGCGCGAACGGATGCGAAGCGCGCGAACGCGAAACCGCGACGGCGCGCACTAGCATACTCCTGCACGCGCGTGGCCGGGTTCGCGGTGGTTCGCGGCGTTTCGCGCCGTTCGTGGTCCAAACCGTTTGGGTTCGGCCGCGTGGTAGCCCCATAACTCCTTGCGCCCTCCGCCTTTCCGCGCTACAATCGCGACGCCATGAGCCAGAGCACCCCCGCCGTCGCCGCCGTGATCGTGAGCTATAACACTGTGGCGCTGCTACGCGGCTGCCTCGCCTCGCTGTGGGCCTGCGTGCCGCCGCCGCAGATCGTTGTGGTGGACAACGGCTCGCGCGACGGGAGCCCCGCTATGGTGCGCGCCGAGTTTCCCGAGGTAGCGCTGATCGAGGCAGGCTATAACGCGGGCTTCGCGGGCGGGACGAATATCGGGCTGGCCGCGCTCGGACTGCTGGATGACTATCGGCTATCGGCTATCGGCTATGGGCTATCGGATGCTGTGCTCATCCTCAACCCGGATACAGTGGTTCACCCCGGTGCTCTGGAGGCGCTTGTGGCCTTCCTGCAGGCCCACCCGCGCGTGGGGCTGGTGGGGCCGCGGTTGCTCAACCCCGACGGCACCCCGCAGGCGGCGGCGTTTCGCTTCCCCACGCTGCTGATGACGGCCCTGGACCTGTTTCCGCCCGGCGAGGCGCTGCCCGGAAGGCTCTATGGCTCCTGGTGGCACGGGCGCTATCCCCAGGAATGCGCCAACGCGCCGTTTGCGATCGACCACCCTCTCGGCGCCTGCATGCTGGTGCGGCGCACGGTGCTGGAGCAGGTGGGCGCCATG
>JAYUYB010000323.1:0-4424 GCA_043752655.1 Chloroflexota bacterium | reverse complement strand
ACTTCGGCTATTACGGCGCCACCAAGGCGGCTCTGATCGCGCTCACCCGCAGCATGCAGCAGGATCTCACCGGCACCGGCGTGCGCTGCGTCGCCATCTGCCCCGGCGCCGCGCGCACGCCCTTCTTTCGCCGCGCCCACATCGAGCGCGTGCCGCGCACGGCCTTCCTCATCCCCTGGCTCTCCGACGACGACGTGGCTTCCGCCATCGTCCGCGCCGTGGCCCGCGATAGCGAGGGCGAGATCCTGCTCCCTGCCCTCGCCCACCCGCTCATGCGCCTCGCCAACGCCACGCCCTGGCTCGCCCGCCACATCGTGCGCTTCTTCGGGTAGCTTGATCAGACGGTAGACGGTGGACGGTGGACGGGACATTGAGCCGGACAAGCGCCGTGCCATCCCACGTTGGCGAAGCACCGTCCACCGTCTCTCGCCCACCCTCTGCCTAGCGAAGCACCGTCCACCGTCCCTCGTCCACCGTCCTACCTACCCCATCAGCTGGTCGTACCCCGCGCGCAGTCTCGCCACTTCGCCGTCCGACAGGCCCACCAGCGGCAGGCGCACGCTCGTCTCGGGCAGCTCGCTCGTCCAGGCCAGGGCGGCCTTTAGCGCGGGTGGCGTGTTCGCCGCGTCCACTAGGCCGCGTAGCGCCGTGAGCCGCGCCTGGGCGGCCTCCGAGTCACCGCGCTGGTGCGCGTCGTACACGGCCCGCGCCACGCGCGGGAAGGCGCTGGAGAGCGCCGTGATCGCACCTGCGGCGCCGCCCGCCAGCGCCGAGGCGATCAGCTTGTCGCTGCCGGTGTAGATCTTCAGCTGCGGGTAGCGCTCGATCAGGCCCTTGGAGTTCTCCCAGCTGCCGCTGCTATCCTTCAGCCCGAACAGCTGCGCGCCGTGGCTCTCCAGCATGCCGTCGATGATCGCCGTCGTGATCGGCACACCCGTCACCTGAGGGATGTTGTAGAGCAGCACCTTCGCGTCGGCGGGGAGCGCGTCGCACAGGGCGCGGTAGTAGCTCAGCACGCCTATCTCGCTCGGCCCCTTGATGTAAAAGGGCGGCATCACTAGCACGGCGTCGGCGCCGTGGACGAGGGCGTAGTTGCTGAGGGCGATCGTGTCGGTGAGCGCTGCGCAGCCCGTGCCTGCGAGCACGGCCATGCCACCGCGATGCTCTAGCACGATCTCCAGCACGCGCTCGCGCTCGGCGATGCTCATAGAGGGCCCCTCGCCGGTTGTGCCCAGGGTGAGCACGCCGTGGAGCCCACCAGCCTCAAGAAAGCGCATGTAGCCCGGCAGCCACTCGTAGTCCACCGGCCCAACATCGCTTGTGAACGGGGTCAGCATCGCGCTGATCACCCCCGTGATCTCCGCCATCGCACGCTCCTTGTGGTCAGATGGTTAAATCGGCCTTTAACTCTACCACATTTCATCTGAGCACAAGCAACGCGCGGATGACAATCTGCTGCCCGTCGTTTGCCATATACGCCATAAGTCGCCGATGGCCTGCTGCTGCGGCCCATCATCTGCGCAATCTGCGTCATTTGCGGACGCTACTGCCTACGGAGCCCCGTCTACACAGGCCGGCCGGTAGCGCGCCTGCTCCGCGCAGCTCAGGCTGGCAAGGTAGCGATTCTCGCGCACCCAGACTACAAGCTCGTCGGGGCTGAGCACGCGCCACAGCGTTCAAGATCAGGCCGTCGTTCTCGGCATAGCGTGCTAGCTGGGTTGCGCTCGCAACATCCCACAAGATGATCGCCCTGTTATCGCCGCCAGAGAGCAGCAGCCGTCCGTCGGTGCTCAACTCCACGCTGCGCACCGTGCGTGTGTGGCCCTCGAAGCTGCGCTCGATGCTCTGGCTGGCAAGATCCCAGAGCTTTACGCTGCGATCCCACGAGCCAGTGAACGCCTTGGTGCCGTCTGGACTGAAGGCCAGCGACCAGCTCACGTTAGCGTCTTTGTCCTGCTCGAAGCTGCGGATCAGACTGCCGTCCACCGCGCTGTACAGCTGCGGCACGCCCTCGTCGAAGGCGATCAGCACCAGGCTGCGATCTGGGCTAATGGCGGCGTGTACCGTCCTGCTTGCAGGCACGTCGCGTAGCCTGGTCACCTTCGTGTTGCGCTCTAGATCCCAGACGATCAGGTTCAGCTCGTCGTCGCGCATCAGGGCGCGGCTCCCGTCGGGGCTCAGTGTGAACCACGCCAGATAGTGCGAAGAGCAGCGTATCGAAGCGCTGGGCGCCAACATCCCAGCGCAAAACAGAGCCGTCGAACGAGCCCGTGAAGGCCGTGGCGCCGTCTGGGCTGAAGGCCGCCGCAAAGACTGGCGCGTCGAAGCCAAAGCGCCGACGCGCGCCTGCGTCGGCGGCCTCGGCCAGCACAAAGTAAGCCTGTGGCTGCGGGTTGCCTCGCTCCACCGCCGTTAGCGCAAGCGCCAGGACCTTGTCGTTCTCGCCGCGCGCAAGGGCGGCCCCGGCATCGGCAACAATGGCGCGCTGCGCGGCCTCGTGGGCGTTCGCGTCCGCCAGGGCGCGCTGCTCATCGGCAATGCTCCAGAAGACCAGGGAGGCGATGGCGGCGGCAACGGCGATGCCTGCCGCTCGGGCCTCGTCTGCGCGCTGATTGCGCGCCAGCGGCAGCCACACGCCGTCGACAGGCGCCTGGAGGCGCTCTCAGCGCAGGCCACGCAGGCTCTGCTCCTCTATAAAGAGCAGCACGCGCAGCCGAGCCTCGGTGCGCGCAAGCGCCTCGACAAAAGCGTCGCGGATCTCGTCGCGGAACAGCGCCTCGCTCAGCGTGCGGCCATAGTCCTCAGAGTCGGTCTCCAGCGCCGCAAGCTGGGCCTGGTCGAGCTTCAGGGCGCCCTCAACGCGGATCGGCAGCTGCGCATCGCCCTGGCTCTCCTCGACGATAAGCGGGTAGCTGCCCTCGTACAGCCGCCGGAGCGTGATCTCGAATGTATGCACAGGCACAATGGCAGCATTATACAAGTACCTTGCGCTAAAAACTCGCGCACAAAAAACCAAGCCCCAGCATTGCTGGGGCTTGGTTCGCTGTTCTTTGGTTTCGGTCGGAGCACTTGCGTAGCAACGTACTGGTTTTGTGTCTGAGTAGTGCTGCTGGCTCCCTGGTGCAACCGTTTGTGCTAGGTTGCTGGTGCGGTGGTGTGCTGGGTTGGGAGTGCGATGGTGTGCTGGATTGGGAGTGTGATGCGGCTGCGTCTCTCAGAAGGCCAGTCCAACCTAAACTTACGGAACAGCGGTGAATGATTGTTGCTGGGTTGTTGTGCGGCGCTCACTCACCAGTACAGAATAGCACCCTGGTGAGCGCGGCTCAATGGCGCATGGGTATGGCCATGGGCCGCACACAGTACTATGGCCTTCACCCCATGAAGTACCACGAGGAGCCTTAGCCGCGTGCCGCCTGCACAAAGCGCTGCACCCGCCCGCGATCAACCCGGTTGGCGATCTCGCCCTCGATCTTGACGCTGCTGCCCACAATCACGCCGTCGGCCACCTCCATCTGGGCCGCGATGCTCTCCGGCTGCACGTGCGCCCCGGCCCGGAAGGGCACATCCCACATGTTCTCCACGATCAGCCCGTCGCAGCCGCCCTCGGCCAACGCTGTGGCGTCGCGCACAGCCTCCTCAATGATCGTCTTCATGCCGTAGCCGCTGTAGCCGGGCGCACCAGGCAGCGGCCAGCAGTGAACCATCCCGATCACCGGCTTTGGGCGCCCAAAGATTGTGGCCAGGTCGGTGACGCGCAGCGCGTCGAGGCGTTCTTTCCATGCGGGTTTCACGAATTTTTTACCTTTCGCGCGCATCTTTTCGTCTCAAATGCGCGTTTGTATAATGACAGACTTGTCACCCCAGAGTTTACATTGGAGCGAGCAGGTGATGCAGCGAGTAGTCGAGGCGGGCGGCGATCTCCGCCCTGGTGGGCAGCGCGTCGGCCGCGCCGGGCCGCGTGGCGGTGAGGGCGCCCAGCAGGTTGGCCACAGCTGCCGCAGCGAGCAGGTCTGCGCCGCGCAGCAGCGACCAGGCATAGCCGGCTGCAAACGCATCGCCGCAGCCGTTGGTGTCAACAACCGGCACCAATGGCGGCAGCACGCTCATGCGCATCTCGCCCTCCGCCACGCTACAGCCCTGGGCGCCACGCTTGATCGCCACATGCTGCACGCCGACCGCCAGCAGCTCCTTGGTCGCTGCCGACAGGCTCTGGTTCGGCAGCAGCGCCCGAAGCTCGTCCTCGTTCATGGTGAGCAACCAGACTCTCGGCAGCAGCCCCAGCAGCAGGCGCCGGGACGCCCGGATCGTCGGCAGGCAGAGATCAAGGCTCACCGGGATGCCGCGCTCTACCGCCAGGTTGATCGCGCGCACGGCCGCCGCCCGCTGCGGCCCCTCCAGCAGCGCGTGGCCGCAGACAAACAGCA
>JAYUYB010000322.1:0-4428 GCA_043752655.1 Chloroflexota bacterium | reverse complement strand
CACAGCGTCGGCGTAGAGCTGCACAAGCTGGCTGCTTATCGGGCCTACGGCGCCATCGCCGACCATGCGCCGGTCGATCTCGATGATCGGCTTGACCTCGGCGCCCGTGCCGCAGAAAAAGGCCTCATCCGCAACGTAGAGCTCGGTGCGGTCGATCGGACGCTCAATCACTGTAAGCCCCAGCTGCTCGTGGGCGATCTGGGCCACCACCTGCCGCGTGATGCCCTCCAGCACATCGCTGGTGAGCGGCGGGGTGATCAGGGCGCCGTTGCGCACAATGAACAGGTTGGCAGCGCTGGCCTCGGAGACGTGGCCGTCGGTGCCGAGCACGATCGCCTCGTCGTAGCCGTTCAGCAGGGCCTCGGTCTTCGCGAGGGCCGAGTTGAGGTAGGAGCCTGCGGCCTTGGCTCGCGAGGGGATGACATTATCGTCGATGCGCCGCCACGACGAGACGCAGGCCCGCAGCGCCGTGCCGTCGATGTACTGCCCGAAGCCCACAGCGAAGAGCGTGAAGGCGTCGGCCATGTCGTTCAGGCGCACCGCGATGGCCGGGTCGCTCTTGTAGACCAGCGGGCGGATGTAGACATCCTCGCGGAACTGTTCGCGCCGCAGCAGGTCGAGCGTGATCGCGCAGAGCTGATCCACGCTGTACGGTAGCTCCATAAACAGGATTCGGCAGGAGCGGTGCAGGCGCTCCATGTGCGCACGCAGGTGGAAGACGAAGAGCTGGCTTTCGTCGGCGTTCCAGTAGCCGCGGATGCCCTCGAAGCAGCCGGTGCCATAGTTGAGCGCGTTGGTCATGACACTGACCTTGGCCTGCTCGATCGGGACGATCT
Organism: Chloroflexota bacterium; assembly: GCA_043752655.1. GTDB lineage: Bacteria > Chloroflexota > Chloroflexia > Chloroflexales > Chloroflexaceae > OHK40. The sequence goes on along the minus strand of JAYUYB010000322.1, from coordinate 3,592 downwards.
CGCCGTTGAAGAAGGCGTACTTGTTGTTGGGTGTCGGCATTGCCATTGTTGCTGCTCCTATGTGTGGCGCAAAGAATGCGCCATTGTACTACGTCTGCGGGGCCTCGACGAGGTGGGCCGTGGCGGGCCGCCCTTGAAGCCGCCTGGCAAGCACGGCCAGGCCACACGCCGCGGTGAAGCCCACCATAGCGAAGGTAAGCCAGGGCAGTGCGGGCACGCCAATGCTGCGCGCGGTGTCGGTGAGCACGCCGCCCGTGAGGCTGCCAAGGGCGCCGCCAAACGCCAGGGCCAGCGCGTTCACGCCAAAGTACGAGCCCAGGGCGCGCTCGTCGGCCAGCGAGGCTGTGACGCTCTGCTGCGTTGGTGTGGCCAGGAGCGAGCCGAGCGTGAAGATCACGACGCAGGCCATCAGGGCGGGGATTGTGTTCGCCATAGCCACGGCACCCAGGCCCAGGGCCATCAGCGCCATGCCGACCACCAGCAGCGGCAGCGGGCGCAGGTAGCGCTCCGCGAGCCGCAGCGCTGGGTACTGGAGCAGCACGGTGAGCCCCGCGTTAAGCGCGTAGACCGCGCCCACGGCGTCGGTGCTGCCTGCGAGCCGCTCGGCCGCCAGCGGGAGGCTGAGCGTGATCTGCACCCACATAAACCAGTAGCCCATCAGCAGCGCGGTGAAGGTGACAAAGGTGCGGTCGCCGAAGGCGAGCCTCACCCCCGCGCCGAGCCGCTGCTGGCCCACGGAAACCTTGATCGGCGGCAGCAGGAAGACGACCACGGCGAAGACGCCCATGAAGCACGCTGCAGCCACGAAGGCCACCGCCTGGAAGTTGACCCGCAGCAGCAGCGCGCCCACCAGTGGGCCGATCGTCATTGCCAGGCCGGCGACGACGCCGCTGATCGAGAAGAAGCGGGCGCGCTCCGACTCGTCGGTGAGCGCAGCGATAGCGGCGCGGCTCGGCGCCTCGAATAGCGCGCCACCCAGGGCCGAGAGTACCATTGCGAGAAACAGCAGCGGAGCTGTGTCGGCCCAGGCCAGGCTCACGAAGCCGATGGCGCGGATCAGCACGCCCGCCCCGATGAGCGCCCGTACCCCCAGGATGTCGGCGAGCATGCCACCTACCAGCGTAATACCCTGCTGGAGCAGCTGCCGTGTGGCCAAAGCCAGCCCCACCAGCGCCGCTGCGAACCCCAGATTCTCGACATAGTAGACCGCCACGAGCGGGATGACCATGAAGAAGCCACAGTACATCAGAAAGGTGATCGCTAGCAGCGCGATCACCCCGCGTCGGCGGGTCGAGGCAGGCAGGTTCATGGGTTCACCAGAGTCGCACTTCGTTGATTAGTCCAGTATTGCATAGAGCTACTGTACCATAACCAACCCAATTCAAACTGCGCGCTGGAACTGGCATCTGCAAACTGGCGCCTGCAAACTGCCCCTGTCACCTGTCACTAGCCTCGCACCGGCGGGTCACAGATCAGCATTGCGGGCCGCCCGGCCACCTGCGTGAGCACCACAACCAGCGGGCGCTGCCCGGCGCCGCTGAGCTGGCGGGCCAAGGCGTCGGTGTCCAGGGGCGAGCCACGTTTCTTCACTGTTACAGGGCCTGCATCGAGCGTGCGCAGAGCTGCACGCAGCGCCTTCAGGCCAAAGGGCTGCCAGCTTAGCACCGGCCAGGCCCGCGCAAATGGCGTGAGCATCAGCGTATCGGCGGTGAGGTAGGCGATCTGCGGGTCGAGCTGGGACGCGCCGAGCCGTGCGGCGAGATCCGTCACTAGGCCTGCTCGGATCACCGCAGGGTCTGGCTCGTAAAGGTAGGCGAGAGGCGGCGACAGGGGGCAGGGCACACGCGCCAGGTCCGCGCTCGCTAGCTCCCAATGCTGGCCAGCAGCTGTGAGCAGCGTGGCGCGTCGGCGCACTTGCGCGAGCGGGCCGCACCAGAGCGCGGCCTCCTTGAGCTCGCCGTCCAGCGAGACAAACTCGAGCTCGGCGTCGTCGGGCAGCTCAGCAGGATCTACGCCAGGAGCGAGCTTGGCGGCGAGGGCTGGGGTCTGGTCGCGCCAGCGTAGCACGTGGCTGAGCGGCGGCTCGTAGGCCTCGACAGAGAAGCGGCGGCGCCCGCCCGCGCGGCGCCCAGGGTCGCAGAAGAGCGCGTCGGCCAGGGGCGGCGGCTCCACGAGCAGGTCGCGCTGAAGGAAGGCGATGCGCTGCTCCAGGCCAAGGGCCTCGGCGTTAGCGCGGGCCATTGCAAGGCGCAGCTCGTCGCGCTCCACGGCGGAAACGCTAGCTCCCGCCGCCGCGAGCGCCAGGGCGTCGCCGCCGATACCGCAGCCCAGGTCGGCGACATGGCTGTAGCGGCGGCCCCCGTGGTCGCCTGCCAGGCGGGCGGCGCGATAGGCGGCCACAGGCGCGGCGCTCGCCTGCTCCATGGCCTCGCGGGTGAAGAAGAGCTGGTCGGCGGCGGTGAACTTGGCGCGGGCGCGGCGGCGCAGCAGCGCCAGCTCCAGCGCGGCGCCGGCCTGGGCGGGGGTGAGCGTGCGGCGCAGGCGCTCCAGCTCGCGTAGCGCGTCGGACGGGGCGAGCGGGCGGGCCGCCAGGTCGGCGAGGGCGGCCTGTCCAGGGGGCGAGCGGAGCCAGGTGAAGGAGGCGAGATCCAAGCAGGTGCCGGTGGCTGAGCGTGCTTAGCGGAGACTCATCTGCCGCGCTTGCAAGCATGGTACGATACTGCGGATTGTACCCGATCTCAGCTCTGGACAGACCAATGCGACATATACTCACACTGACCATCGCACTGACGCTGCTGGCAGGCTGCGCGGGGCGGCAGGCTTCGGCGCCTACTGCAGCTCCTCAGCCCTCGGCTGCTGCTACGACCACCGCTCCTCTGAACGATACTCCCGTACCAGCTGGCGCACCAACAAGCGGCCCGGCGGCCCCGCTGGATCTGGAGGCCGCTCGCGTCGGCATCCAGGCCACGCTCAACGACTATGCCCGTGCCTACGCCACGGGCAACGCCGAGCTACTGCGCTCCACCGTTGACCAGAGCAACGCCCCATTTCGGCGGCTGGTGCAGGAGCGTTTTGAGATGACGCAGGCCTCGGCCCTAAGCGGCGCCGACAGCTTCACAATGAATGTTGTTGCTCTAGAGCCACGTGAGCTTGGCTTTGTGCAGGCCCATGTGGAGCGCGATAGGTGGCTGCGCTACGACTGGCTCTTTCGCGAGGTGGGCGGGCGCTGGCTGCTGTCGGAGCCAAGCGAGAAGCAGCTTGGCGAGCGCATCGAGATTGAGAGCGAGCATTTCACTTTTCATACCTATGCCTGGGCAGAGCCGACAAACGAGAAGCTCGTCAAGCTGATGGAGCGGGCTCGCGCGCAGGTGGTCGAGCGGCTCGGCAAAGGGCCCGACGGCAAGTACAACATCTACATTCGGCCGATCTTCGGCTTCACACCGCCGGCGAGTGCGGGCGCGATCGCCTGGTATAGATCGGCGGCTCGGCCGCGCGGCGACCGCATCGACATCTACGCGCCCGGCTCCTACGTGTACGGCGGCTACGACGCGAGTGCTAGCTGGGAGGCCGATCTCTACGCCACGCTTGTCCA
>JAYUYB010000321.1:0-4430 GCA_043752655.1 Chloroflexota bacterium | reverse complement strand
CGCCGCCCAGCGTGCCGATCGCAGCCTCGATGTTCCTGGCGTCGCACCTCGCCAACCGCGACCAGCTCTACGTCGTGCGCTACCCCGACGACCCTGGCGGCCAGCGGTTGCCCACGCTGCTGCCGCGGGTGAACGATGTGTTCGCCGACGCGCTCTTCGACTGGCGCCTGCCCAGCGGCGCCCAGCTGCTCGGCGGCACCACCTACGAAGCGGCCGAGATCGCCACGCTGCTGCGCGACCCCGCCTTCGGCCTCGTGGCCGCTCAGGATGGCCTGCTGCTCTTCCAGCGCGATGCGCCCGTCGCCGAGCGTCTGCGCAACGAGGTCGCTGTTGTGCCCACGGCCAACCTGCCAGCGCGCGCCGACTATTTCGGCCCGATCAAGCTGGTTGGCGCTGCGATCACGCCCCTCGGCGGGCGCCGCTACAGCGCTAGCTTTGCGTGGACGGCAACCTCGCCCCTGCCCGCAGGCCAGCGCCTGCTGCCTGTGAGCAACCTAGAGGGCGTGGCCGGCGCCCGCATGCCCCACCTGCCCACCTTCGTGCTGCTGCCCACAGACCTGTGGCGCGAGGGCCAGATTATCCGTGAGACCTTCGAGGTGACGCTGCCCCCTGAGCTGCCGCCCGGTCGCTACAGCTGGCAGGTGGCATGGTACGACCCCAGCCACCCCGAAGCCTACGCCACCGACGCCCGCAGCCTGCTACCAGGCAGCGCCCCCGTAACCGTAACCGAGATTGAGGTACCCTAATGCGCACAAAATCGCTACTACTCTACGCCCTGCGCTTTGTGCTCACTGCCGTAATGCTGGCGTGGCTCACCACCCAGGTGGATCTCCGCAGCGTGGCCGGCGTGATCGCCAAGGCCGCGCCGCTCTGGCTGCTCGCTGGGCTGTTCGCCCACATGCTCAGCGTGATCTTCGCGGCCTGGCGCTGGCAGCAGCTGCTGCGCGGCATGGGCTTCCGGCTCAGCCTGCTTCAGCTGTTGCGGCTCGTGCTGGCAGGCGCCTTCTTCAACATGTTTCTGCCCTCCTCGGTGGGCGGCGACCTGATGAAGATGGTGCTGCTCGCACCGGATGTAGAGCGCCGCGAGGCCGCCATCGCCTCGGTGCTGATGGACCGCGTGGTGGGCCTCGCCGTCACCATCGGCGTTGGCCTGGCCGCCGTGCTGCTGCTGCCGAGCGTCTGGGGCGACACGGGCCTGCTGCTGAGCCTCGGCCTGGCGCTGCTTGTCTTTGCCGTGGGCGCAGCCGCTATGTTCAGCCAGCGCCTGATCGAGCTTGTCGCCCGTCTGACCCCCGCCTTGATCTGGCGTCGCCTCGGCCCAACTGTGCTGCGCGTCCACAAGGCGCTACGCATGGTCGGCCAGCAGCCCGACGTGCTGCTGAAGGCCGCCGCTATCTCGGTGCTGCGCCAGATCGCCGTCTGCATCGCGGTCTTCTCGGCTGGCCAGGCCTTTGGGCTGCCGGTAGGGCCGCTGGCCTACTTCGCCACCGTGCCCCTGGCCATGGCCATCTCTGCCCTGCCCATCGCGATCAACGGCCTTGGCCTGCAAGACAACGCGCTCGTCTTCCTGCTAGGCTACGTGGGCATCGCACCCGTGCAGGCCCTCAGCCTGTCGATCTTCCTGCACGCCCTGCGCAACGGCATGGGCCTGCTCGGCGGCGTGATCTTCGCCCTCAGCCGCCGCCGCGAGTCTGCCGCAGCTCAGGCAAGCCCCGAGCCCGCCGCCCCGAACGTGAAGGTGCTATAAGCGGTGTACTATCCTCGCTCGCTGGTATAATCGCCTTGTGTCATACAGCTCGAGCATGGAGATCGAGCGGCGCACGGGAGTATCGATATGATGATAGGTGCCGAACCCGCCTCGGCCCAGCGGCCGCCCGCCGTGCAGGCAATCGCCCTCTCCGTGGTGATCCCGCTCTACAATGAGCACGAGAGCCTGCCGCTGATCTGCGAGCGCATCGCCGAGGTGCTGGCCACCGGCCCCGAGCCCTACCACTCCAGCTACGAGCTGCTACTGGTGGACGACGGCAGCAGCGACGCGAGCTTCCAAGTGGCCGTCGCCATCCAGCGCGCCGACGCGCGCGTGCGCGTGGTGCAGTTTCGCCGCAACTTCGGCAAGACCGCCGCGCTCCAGGCTGGCTTCCGCCTTGCGCGCGGCGAGCGCGTCGTCACCATCGACGCCGACATGCAAGAGGACCCCGCCGAGATGTTCCGCCTGCTGGCCATGCTCGACGAAGGCTACGACCTTGTCTCCGGCTGGCGCCAGCAGCGCAACGACCCGATCTCGAAAACCTGGCCCTCGCGCCTGTTCAACAGCGTGGTGGCCAACCTTACCGGGGTGCCACTCCACGATTTTAACTGCGGCTTCAAGGCCTATACCGGCGAGGTTGTGCGCGACCTGCGGCTTTACGGCGATCTGCACCGCTTCATTCCGGTGCTCGCCAGCCAGCAGGGCTTCCGCGTGGCCGAGCTGCCGGTAGAGCACAGCTCGCGCCGCTACGGCAAGAGCAAGTTCGGCGCTCGCCGCCTTGGGCGCGGCTACCTGGATTTTGTGCAGGTGCTGTTCCTGATCTCCTACCTGCGTCGGCCCCTGCGGCTCTTTGGCGCCCTGGGCACGCTGCTCTGCGTGGTCGGCGGGCTGATCTGTGGCTACCTCAGCGTGCTCTGGCTCCAGGGCCAGCGGCCCATCGGCGACAGGCCCCTGCTTACGCTGGGCGTGCTGCTGCTGATCACCGGCCTCCAGTTCTTCTCCACTGGCCTTGTTGGCGAGATGCTGCGCCACAGCAGCTACCAACCTGGCGACGAGTATAGCATCCGGCGCGTCCTGGAAGCACCTCAGACGCCTACAGGCACCAATGACCCCCAATGAGCTCACGCTGGAGGCATACTCCAGCTCTAACCTGCGCAAGCACACCAGCCCCAACCCGCTCCAGCGCCTGCTGCTCGAGCGCTTCCACGCGGCGGCAAGGCGTCTGCTTGCTAGCGTTGCCCTGGCGCCGCGCCGCATCCTGGATGCCGGCTGCGGCGAGGGCTTCGCTATGCAGGCCGTGCTCGGCGCAACGCAGGCCGAGGTGCTGGGGCTCGACGGCAGCGCCATGGCCGTGCAGCTGGCGGGCAGGCTCAACCCTGGCCGCCACTTCGCCGCCGGCGACCTCTACACGCTGCCATTTGCGGCGCGCAGCTTCGAGCTTGTGGTCTGCATGGAGGTGCTGGAGCATCTAGACGATCCAGCGCGCGGCCTGCGCGAGCTACGCCGCGTAAGCGCTGGCTGGCTGCTGCTGAGCGTGCCCAACGAGCCGCTGTTCCGGGGCGCCAACTTCCTGCGCGGCAAGAACGTGCGCGCCTGGGGCAACGACCCCGGCCATCTCAACCACTGGTCGCAGCGTGCGTTTCTGCGCTTCGTCGCGCCCCACTGCCCGGTTGTGGCGACGCGTACCAGCTTCCCTTGGACACTAGCGCTCTGCCGGGTGGAGTAGCGATGCAAGCGCTCCAACCCAGCCTGCTGCGCTCGCCCTGGCTGCGGGCCGCCGTATTTGCGGCGGTGCTGCTGGCGTGGGCCTGGTTCCTGCGCGGCCAGCTGGAGGCGCTGCGCGCCTACGAGTGGCGTGTTGAGCTGCTGCCGTTCGCCGCCGCCGTGGGCCTCGGCGCCCTCTACTTCGTGGGCCTCGCCCTAAGCTGGACGCTGTTGCTGCGCAGCATGGGCGGCGCCGCCCGCGCCGTGCCCCTGGCCGCCGGGGTGGAGATCTGGACCAGCACCATGCTCAGCCGTTACCTGCCCGGCAACATCTGGCATATCGTCGGGCGGGTGGCGCTCGCCGGGCGCCTCGGCGTGGCGCGCGGGCAGGTGGCGGCCAGCGCCACCGTAGAGCAGTTGCTCACATTGCTGGGCGCCCTGGCCGTCTTCGGGCTCAGCCTGCCATTCTGGCGCGGCGGCGCTGGCCCCGAGCGCTGGCTGCTGCTGCTGGTGCCTGTGGGGCTTGCCCTGCTGCACCCGCGCGCGCTCGGCGCGGCCATGGCTGGCCTGGCCACGCGCCTGCGTCGGCCAGAGCTGGCCTGGCCCTACGCCTACAGCGAGCTGCTGCTGATCCTTGCGACGTTTGCCCTGGCTAATATCGCCTCGGGCCTTGCGCTGTTCGTGGTGCTGGGCGCAATGGCCCCGCTCGCCATTGAGCAGGCCCCATTCGTCGTTGGGGCCTCCGCTATCGCCTGGGTCATCGGCTACCTGAGCCTGCTCACGCCGAGCGGGCTTGGCGTGCGCGAGGCAGCCCTCACGGCCCTGCTCGCCCAGATGCTCCCGCTGCCCGCCGCTGTGGTGGGCAGTCTTGTCTACCGCCTCGCCCTCACCTTGGGCGAGCTCGTCGCCGCCGGAGCAGCACTGCTTTACGGGCGACTGCGAGGGCGCTCACAAGGGGGGCCACCGACCAGCTCTACGC
>JAYUYB010000320.1:0-1648 GCA_043752655.1 Chloroflexota bacterium | reverse complement strand
GCACGTCGCCCTGGATGAACGAGTGCGGTGTCTCCAGGGGCCGGAAGTCCATCAGCCGCGGCGTGTGGCCCGCCTCGACCAGGGCCGGCACGAGGGCCCGGCCGAGATTGCCGCCAGCGCCCGTGATCAACACATGCATCGCGCTGTCCTTTCCTGCGCTCACGCCTCGCCCGATTGTCCAGCTACGGGCTCGGCACGGCAACGATCGCTGCGATACGCATCAGCTCCTCGGCGCTCAGCGGCCGATCACCCGCCAGCAGGTTATCCTCCACCTGCTGCGCGTTCTTGGCGCCGGGGATGCTGGTAGAAACGGCGGGGTAGGCCAGGACGTACGCCAGGGCCGCCTGGGCCATCGTCCGGCCATCGGCGAGGAACCGCAGCCGCTCCACCAGGGCCAGGTCGTGGAGGAAGCCCGCGCGCTGCTCGCCCTCCAGCCAGCCGCGGCGAATGTCGCCCTCGGGGAAGGTGGTCTCGGGGGAGAACTTGCCGGTCAGCTTGCCCATAGCGAGCGGCCCGCGCACGATCACGCCGATGTTCTGCTGCTGACAGTAGGCCAGGGCCTCCTGCTCCGGCTGACGCTTGAGCAGGCTGTAGTCGATCTGGAGGGTGTCCATGCCGCCGATCAGCTGGTCGAAGCGCCGGATATAGGCGAAGTCGTCCGCGGAGAGCCCGACGAAGCGCACCTTGCCCTGCTGCTTGAGGCGGGTGAGGGCCTCGGCGAACACTTCGGCGTTCTCATCCCACCAGACATGGTTCTGGTAGACGTCGATGTAGTCGACGCTGAGGCGACGGAGGCTCGCCTCGCAGTCCTCGATGATCAGCTGCGGATCGGTGTAGGGGTTTGGCTGGCGGCCGCGCCAGAGCCCGACCTTGGTGGCGACAACGACCTTATCGCGGGGTACGGCCGCGAGGAAGCGGGCGAGCAACGCCTCGCTGTGGCCCCGGCCGTAGACATCGGCGGTGTCGAAGAAGGTGACACCGCGCTCCCATGCACGCTGGATGGCGGCCAGCGACTCGCGGTCGTTCACCGGTCCCCAGGCGTCGCCACCGACAGCCCAGAGCCCGAGGCTGACCGCCGACACCCGTAACCCGGTCTTCCCGAGGGTGCGATACTCCATCGTTCCTCCTCCATTGAAGCAGCGCCCGGTGGCGCTGCACCCACAACGCCCAGTCCTCCCAGCGAGGCGCGCTGCACGGTCATACAAGCAGAGCTTGTGCCAGCGACGGTAGTTCTGAGCCCCATCCCCTTCGCCCGACCGTCCACCACGCATTGGTGTGGGTAGCCGTGCTCGCAGGGAGTAGCGCGACTAGGTGGGCGAGCACGCCGATCGCCAGACCAGCCACCAGATTGTCCAGGCCAGCAGCGCAGATCTGCCCTGCGGTCATCACCCACATGTGCGTTGGCGACCCTATGCACGCCACGACCTCATGCGCCGAGGGAGGGAGCGGTGGTACCGCCCTCCCTCACTGCGGTGCCGTGATCTGGTGTCAGTGCCTTGTGCAGCAGCTTTTCCGCAAGGTCGTACGCTTCGATTTACACGGCATCGGTTACTCTATTGGGGCTTTTGCAAAAACCCTCACATTCGCGCGGGCGGTCACGGGTGTAGCTCCGCCAAAGCGCTGGTAGGTATAGCTGAAAAGGTCGCGG
>JAYUYB010000319.1:0-4434 GCA_043752655.1 Chloroflexota bacterium | reverse complement strand
GCGTGCTCGATAGCGAGCGCGAGCCGCGCTGGTTCCCTGGCGACGATTTGTTCGCGCCACTGCGCCCGCAGGGCCTGCCGATCGGCAATCTGACCTCGCAGTTCTGGGCGAACGTGTACCTGAACGAGCTCGACCAGTTTGCCAAGCGCAGCCTGAAGTGCCGGGCCTACATGCGTTACGCCGACGATTTCCTGCTCTTCGCCGACGACACGGCAACCTTGCACGCATGGCACGGCGAGCTGCGCGCGTTTGCGGCTGAGCGGCTGCGCCTGCATCTGCACACCACGAAGTGCCAGGTGTTCCCGACGCGCACCGGCGTGCCATTCCTGGGGTTTCGCCACTACGCAACGCACCGGCGTCTCAAGCGCGAAGGTGTAGTGCGCTTCGGGCGCCGCCTGCGTGCGATGCAGCAGGCCTACGCAGCAGGCGAGACGAGCCGTGAGGCGATTGGTGCGCGCATCCAGAGCTGGTGCGCTCACGCCGCGCACGGTGATACGTATCGCCTGCGCAACAGGCTGCTGCGGGGCGCCACGTTCGCGGTAGGACGGCCATGAATGAAGCGCCAATCTTTCCGAAAACCTATGACATGGTGCGCTGGCTGGTGCCCGCTACGCTGAAGTACCCCCGCGAGCACCGCTACGCGCTGGCTCTGCGCACGCAGCAGGCAGCCTTCGATTTTAATGAGCTGATTGTGCAGGCGCGCAAGACGCGCCGCAAGGGTGATCTGCTGCTGCTGGCCGATGCGAAGCTGGAGCAGCTGCGCCTGTACCTGCGGCTCGCCCACGACCTTGGCCTGATCACGTTGCGCCAGTACGAGCACGTCTCGCGTGAGGTAGCCGCTGTGGGCGCGCTGCTGGGCGATTGGATCAAACGGAGCGCCGACGCCCGCGCGCCGGCGTAAACTCAGCGAAGGAGTCGGTCGATCAACCAACGCGCGCTGCGCCTACCGCAACGACAACAACCCCGCGAACGACAACGACAACAACGGGTTTCGTCTTGCCACTCGCGCTCCTCAAGCGTCGGAAATGCGCCGTGCCGTCCTGGGCGCCGCAGCGCCGAGACGCACGAGGAGAACGACAGACCGGCCCCTGGTCGGCGCGAGCCGGCCAAACAACAGCCGCACCGCCCCCTGTGGTAGGCACCGCGAGGTGCTGAAGCCTGGGGCGGCGCACTTGTAGCTATAGTTGCGCCCGCCTGCCCGCCTGCGCAACAGGATCACTCGCTACAGAAAGGTTTCCCCGACCTCGGCGCCAGGCATGCAGCGACACGCGCGGGGTTTCGCGTCCTTCGCGGGGTTTCGCGCCGTTCGTGGTCCAAAGGCTGGGGGTGCAGGGGGGCAACGCCCCGCCTGCAAACGCGCCGCATCGCGCAGATGACGCCGCACCGCGCAGGTGCCTCTACCGGCTAGGCGCGCAGGGGGGGGCTGCTTTGAGCCAGGGGGCGAAGACGATATTGGCGCCGACCGAGTCGCCGCGGCCGTCGGCGTTCTGGTCGGGCTCGTAGGGGCCACTCGCTTCGCCCCACCAGTTGTTGCGCATATCGAGCAGGATCTCGCTGGTGGCGCCGCGCCCAAGGCCGTAGCGCAGGTAGACGGGGATGATCGGCGGGAGATGCTCGTCGATGAAGTTGTCCTCGACGCGCAGCTGCATGGGCGGGAGGCCATTAGGCGCCACCTGGGGCGTCTGGGTGCGCAGGCTGAAGCCCTGCATCTCGCCGATCAGGGCGTTGCAGGCCACGGTGCCCTTGAGCGGGCCGTTGGTGGCGAGCTGCAAGTTGATCGCGCCGCCGCGGATCAGGTTGCCCTCGATGGCGAGGTTGAGCGTGTCGAAGGTGCTGCTGCTGGAGACGCGCACCTGGGGCGCGCCCTCGCTGAGCCGGTTGCCGCCGAAGCGATTGCCGCGCATTGTCACAAAGTTGCCGCGCCCGTAGCTGGCCTCCAAGGCGGCGCCGAAGGGCATATCGTTGCCAGAGACCTCACTGTCGCGCATTTCGAGCTTCGTGTCGGTGAGCAGGATGGCGCCGCCATTTTCGGTGAAGCGGCTGGCGCGCACGATCAGCTCGCCGCGATCCACGGCCATCACGGTGCCGCCGGCGCCGCCGCCGCGCAGCTCGCTGTTCTCTAGCACCACAAAGCTGCCGGGGCGGCCGAAGAGCCCGCTCCAGCGGGCGCCGGTGTTGCCCACGAAGCGCACCGTGCGCTCAGGCAGACCGAGCGCGAGCAGGCGTCCGCCGTCCACAAAGATCGACACACCTGGGTCGAGGCGCACCTCCACACCGGGCTCGATCAGCAGCTCGGCGCCGGGGGCGATCTGCACATCGCGCTTGAGGATGATCGGGCTTTGGCCGGTGGACCAGCGCACATTGCCGCGCAGCACGTCGGCGGGGGGCGGGGGCGGCGCGGCCTCGGTGGGCGCAAGGGTAGGAATGGGCGTCTCCGCGAGGCTGAGATCCTCGGTGGGCGCTGCGGGCGGCGGCGTGGTGGGCTGGAATGGCGGGGGCGTGGGCAGCGGCGGGAAGGTGGGCTGGGCGCCAACTACGCCGGTGGTGGCGGAGGGCTGCGCCACAGGGAGGGCGGTCGTGGGCGTAACCACAACGGGATTGAATGTTGGCAGTGGGGGCGGGGTGCCCTCGCCGACAGGGCCAGGGTAGGCGCCGCCCACCGTGGGGCTGAGGGCGCCCACGGTGGGCGAGCTCTGTTGGCCGCCCGCGGCGCCGCTAGTGGCGGTGGCCTCGGCGAGCGGGTCACCCGTGGGGATGAGCACCGCCTGATCGGGCGTGGGGCTTAGCCCTTCCAGCGGGCCGGGGTAGGCGCCGATGGTGGGCAGGGCTCCGTCGCTGCCGTCGGAGGGTGTGGCGCCCGCAGGGGTGTCGGCGGGGTACGGGTTCGGCACGCCGCCCGCGACGACGGTAGGCTGACCGCCAATAGCCGTAAGCATGGGCGCCGCGCCATTCTGGCTGGTACTGGGAGTAAAAAGGAAGGTTAGGGCGACGGCGAGGATAAGAAAGGTGAGGGCGCCGAGCAGAAGCAGCGTGTCACGGCTTATGCCGCGGGTGGGCGCACGCTCGGGCTGCGGATCGTCCTGAGTCACAGAGCGGCCTCCAGCGTGGCGGACGGATGCTGGCCGCATCTTAGCGCACGCGGCGCAGTTTGTCCACCTTGCGCGTAGGGATCATAGGGCTCCGTCATGGTCGGCAGGCGGGCGCGTGCACGCGCGCCGTGGTGGCGCGGTGCGCCGGGTGCCCGCCTGCGCGGGCGGGTCTGGACGCGTCGGCGCAGGCACGGTCGCTGCGGATTCAACCGCCTGGCGCTGGCAACCGCGCCGGCCATGACGTAGCCCTATGGGGATCGCGGGCGCTGCCGCCCGATCACCGTCGCGTATAATAGCTCCCGATATCGCCTCCCCCGAGTGGAGCCCACCATGACAATCTTCGACGCCTACGTCCACGAGGCCCCCTCCCCCCAGGTGGCGGTCGACATCTTCAAGGGCGCCTGGGCCTCGGCCTTCCCGCCGCCGTTTGAGGGGCTGCGGGCGGGCAACCTGCTCAACCCCAACGACCCGCGCCTCCCCTGGGCTGCCGAGCTGCTGGGCGGGCTCGCGGGCCGCTCGGCCCTAGAGCTTGGCCCGCTCGAGGGCACGATGACCTGGCAGCTCGAGCAGCTCGGTGCAGCCTCGATTGTGGCGGTGGAGGCGAACACCACAGCCTACCTGCGCTGCCTGATCGCCAAGGAGATCCTGGGGCTCCAGCGCGCCCGCCTGCTCTGCGGTGATTTCTTGCCGTTCCTGCGCGCCGATCCCGGCCCCTTCGACGTGTGCGTGGCCAGCGGCGTGCTCTACCATATGCGCAATCCCGCCGAGCTGATCGCGCTTGTGGCCCGCGCCGCGGACCGGGCGTTCTTCTGGACGCACTACTACGACGAGGCGCTTGTGGCGGCGAGCCCGAATCTGGCCCCGCGCTTCGCCACTGCGCCCGAGGCCGCCGAGTATCTTGGCTTTCGCCACACCCGCTACCGCCAGCAGTACCAGGGCGAGGTTGGCTGGAGCGGCTTCTGCGGCGGCAGCGCGCCCTATAGCGCGTGGCTTAGCCGCGCCGACCTGCTCGCCTGCCTGCGCCACTTCGGCTACGATCAGATCACGCTAGGCTTTGACGACCCAGGCCACTTTGGTGGACCGAGCCTCGCTATCGTCGCCGTGCGCAGCGACCCGGCGGCGCGCCCGCGCTTCGACGCCTACGCCGCAGCGGAGCCCGAGCCGCCTCCGTTGCCACCGGCGCTTACCCCTGCGCCAGCGGCGGCGGCGCTCCAGCAGCTAGGCGAGCGTGACGCGTACATCGCCCGTGTAGAGGCCGCGCTGGACGTGAAGAACGCGCACATCGCCAGCCTGGAGCAGCAGCTAGCCCGCGTGGAGCGTGGCCGACTGCTGCGGCTGCTGCGCC